>JALUXI010000180.1 GCA_027019045.1 Piscirickettsiaceae bacterium
TGGTTTGTGGGGCAGGAGCGGTTTGAAGCTGAAGTTGTAATTTCGGCTGGGTGGCAATGACTTTAACAGTATAGGCTTGTCCTGCTTTGATGGGACTATTGGTTTCAGCTTGGTAGGTAGGGGGATTGGATTGGTTGTTTTGTGTAGGGAGTGTGAAGGTCAGGCGATTGCCTTGTACATTGAGGACTTTGATATTTAGGAGTTGACCTGGTTGGAGTTTGAGTTGAGCTGCGGTGGAGGCTGTTTGTGGTGTTGAGGTGACAGACGGTTTTTGTCCCGTCTGAATGGGCTGTGAAGGCTTAGATGCTGTTGGTGAGGTAGGCGTTTCGGGAAGCTTCATACCTCATATTGTATCAGGTTGTGATTTGAGCAGTAACGGCGGTGTTAACTGGGTCGTTATGTGATGTAGAGATCGTAGCGGGTATTGGGACTGTGGATGGCAGTGGTGGGGGGATGGCCAATCAATGGTGGCGCAGCTTTGGGGCGTTTGACCACGACCCTTTTGGTGGCAGCTTGAAGTGCAGTGGTTAATAGCTGTTCGCTGTCTTGATCAGGGCCGACCAGTTGTTGCAAGGCTTGCATCCCTTTTTTCACAGCAGCTTTTTTCTTTTTCTCGGGAAACATCGGATCAAGGTAGATGACTTCTGCTGGGGGGAGGGTGGGAATGCGTTCAGCGGCATGGTCGCAGTGGAGTTGCATGCGTTGGATAATCTCGGCGAGCATTTGGTTGTTGGCAGGGGCATTTTGGATAAAGGTTTTGGCTCGAATCAGAGCATCTTCAATCAAAGCAGCAATCACGGGGTGGCGTTCAATTAGAGTGACGCTGCCTTGATGCTGTCCTTGAGCGAGCAGGCTGGCAAAGACAAAGCTGTCTCCTGCTAGGCCTGCGGTGGCATCGATAATGGAGAAGTTTTGATATTTGTGAAAGCCAATGGCTTTGGCTAAAGGTTGTCCTTTGCCACCACCGAATTTTAGGCGATGGCGCAGTTTTCCAGCGGTAAAGTCAATATTGATGGCGGTTTTGGGATCGGTAAAGAGGCTCAGGCGGTCTTTTTGCCAGCCCAGTGTGAGCGGTGTTTGAGTGTCGGGAGAACAGGAAGGGAGATTAAGCAGTGCTTGGAGCTGTTCTGCTGTTTTTTGTTCAGGCAGGAGGCTATCGGGACTGGGGATTTTGAGACAAATATTCATTTTGGGTTTATTTCTTTCAGTGTGGAGAATTGGGCAATGAGTGGGTTGTGATCGGAGCATTGGGGGACGGCGTAGGCTTGGGCATGGGTGAGTTTAAGATATCGATAGTAGATGTGATCCAGCAGATGGTGGTGAATACTTTTAATGTATTGGGCATTTTCAAAGGGGACAGCTTGCAGGTTGAGCGAGGTGAGGGTGTCGTGTAGCAGTTGATTGCGTTTTTGACTCCAGGTGTTGAAATCCCCACTGACAATCAGTGGTGCTGATTCGGGAATCTGTTTGAGGAGGTGAGTGATGCGTTGTAGTTCTTTTTTGATAAAAAAATAGGGTACAAAAATCATCGCATGGAGGTTGAGCAGGTAGAGGGTCTGTCCATTATTGAGTGGATGGGTGGTGAGCAGTGCGCTTTTATGGGTGAGGAGTCCAAGTTCCCGTTTTTGGGTCAGCAGGCGTTCGGCATCGGCCATTTGATAGGCGGAAGCGGTCAGGACACCATAATGATGGCGTTGGCTTTGGATATTGCTGCTCATGAAATAGGGGAGGTCGAAATAGGCGATGGCTGGATTTGACAGTTTGGCTTCCTGAAAGGCATAGAGGTGAATTGGCGTGTGGGTTAAAACGGGCAGGTAGCTGTGCAGATGAGCGGTAGTGAGTTGCTCGACGGGTGTTTTTTGCAGGTTCCATACGAGGAGGTTAAAGCTTTCAGGGAGCTGAGGGGATTGCGGTAAAAGGAGGTTGGGATGCGAATGGGGCTTAAG
>JALUXI010000181.1 GCA_027019045.1 Piscirickettsiaceae bacterium
TGTCCCCGAGTTACATCGCTATAAATTTAAACAGGTTGCCATTTTAGACTTTGCTTACATGGTCACTTTTGGGACTGAGTTAGCCGTGGTCTCCATGTTGGCAATGTTCTATGTTGACTGGTTTGAACTCCCCAAAGTTACCGCTGCTTTATTGGCAGGGATTTATCCTTTTATTAACCTCTTCGCTCGTCCAGGCGGGGGGTTATTAAGTGATAAATTCGGTCGCCGCCGTACCTTAATTGTCGTATTTGCAGGCATCGCTGCTAGCTTCCTCCTATTGGGAACGGTCACACCTGATTGGTCAGTCTGGATGGTCGTCGCGCTCACCATTATTGGCGGCATCTTCTCCAAAGCGGGTTCAGGCGCTGTTTTTGCAATGGTGCCACTAATCCAACGCCGTATGACAGGACAGATTGCAGGGATGGCAGGCGCCTTCGGAAATGTCGGTGCGGTCATCTTCCTGACCGTGAACAGTTTGGTGAATTATGACCAATTCTTCCTCTTTATCGGTGTTGTTTCTGCCTTTGTTCTCGCCCTGATTCTCTTCTTCTTAGAAGAACCTCAAGGGCAGATGGCTGAAGTGATGCCTGATGGTACGGTGCAGATGATTGATGTGAAGTAACCTCCCTTCTCAAGCCAGCTTCTTGCTGGCTTTTTGTTACAATGCCATCAAGAGGTATCAAATATGAGTCATACACTCAAAGTCGAGATAGGTGGATACAGTACCGCAGGGCAGAAGCCCGAAAACCAAGACAGCATTGGCTACCAGATTCCCAAAGCCACAGATGAGCTAGAAAAAAAAGGCATCGTCTCGGTGCTAGCTGACGGTGTCAGTAGCTCAGAAGCAGCCAAAGAGGCAAGTCAAGCTGCGGTGAGCACTTTTATCAATGACTATTACAGCACCCCTGAAACTTGGGGTACCAAAAAGTCTTGTCAGCAGATTATCGGGGCTTTAAATAGTTGGCTCTATAAACAAGGCTCTTCAGAAGCCAATGAGCTGAAAGGCTGGGTCACCACCTTTGATGCCATTGTGTTCAAATCCACCACTGCCTACATTGCCCATGTGGGTGATTCACGGGTCTATCGCCTACGAGACGGTGAACTCAAACAGCTTACCCAAGACCATATTGCCGTATTGAGTAAAGAACGCAGCTATTTGAGCCGTGCTTTAGGCGTGGATACGGCTTTACAACTGGATTTCCGTACTGACAGCTTGCAAGAAGGGGATATCTTTCTGCAAACCTCTGATGGCGTACATGAATTTGTCTCTGAAGCCGAGATGATAGAACTACTCTCAAGCAACCGCTCCAGTGAAGAGATCGCCCAACGACTGGTGGAAAAGGCGATTGCCAATCAATCGGATGACAACCTCTCTGCAGTGGTCTCCAAAGTGGTTCAACTGCCTAATGCGACCAAACAAGAGGTTTACAACAAACTCTCCGAACTCCCCTTTCCGCCCGATTTAGAGCCAGGAATGAAGTTTGAAGGCTACGAGATTCTGCAAGAACTCAGCCTCTCGCCTCGTTCACAAATCTATCTGGCCAAAGATTTAGAAAACGGACAAGAAGTCGTCCTCAAAACCCCTTCCCCCAATTACAGTGATGACCCTTGGTATCTGGATGGATTTGTCCGAGAAGAGTGGATTGGACAACGCCTTAAACACCCAGGGCTAATGAAAACCTATAAGTCAAATCGCCCTAAACACTTCCTCTACTTCACCACCGAATACATCAAAGGACAAACCCTGCGGCAGTGGATGGCAGAAAACCCCAGTCCCGACATAGGTACGGTGCGAGAAATTATAGAACAGATTGCCAGTGCCTTAAGAGCCTTACATCGCCAAGATGTGATTCATCAAGATTTGAAACCCGAAAATATCATGGTTACCCCAGAAGGGCGAATCAAAATCATCGATTTCGGTGCGGTGCAAGCAGC
>JALUXI010000182.1 GCA_027019045.1 Piscirickettsiaceae bacterium
GATCGGTTATTAACGCAAGCAGGGTTTTATGCAGAGGATGCTCAGAATGAGTAATGAAGAGAAAGTATTGGTTAATGTCACGCCTTCAGAAACTCGTGTGGCTTGGGTGGAGAATGGGGTGTTGCAAGAGGTGTGGATTGAGCGAGCCAATAAGCGGGGCTTGGTCGGTAATATCTATATGGGCAAAGTAGAACGAGTGCTACCAGGGATGCAGGCGGCGTTTGTGAATATTGGTTTGGAGCGAGCGGCATTTTTGCATCTATCAGATATTTGCCCTAAGGTGATTGCAGGGGTGGAGGATGAGTGTGAGGATATTCAAAGACTCCTTCGCCCTGGACAGCAGGTGATGGTGCAGGTGGTTAAAGATCCTTTAGGCACCAAGGGAGCAAGGGTGACGATGCATGTGACTATTCCTTCAAGATTATTGGTGTTTATGCCCAATGAGCAGGTATTGGGTGTATCGCAGAAGATTGAAAGCGATGAAGAGCGGCAGCGGTTAAGAACTTTGGCACAGGCGATTCCTGAATATGATGCTGAAGTAGGCGGATTTATTGTGCGGACGGTGGCAGAAGGGTGTGATCTGCATGAGTTACGAGCAGATATGCTCTATCTGCAACGGCTCTGGCAGTGCGTGGCGGAGCGGGCAAAAAGTTGTCGTCAGCCTTGTTTGATTTATGAGGACTTACCCCTCTATCTGCGTATTTTGCGAGATTTGCCAGTGGATGAGATTGAAAAGATCCGAGTTGATTCCACGGAGACTTACCAGAAAATGCAGAAGTTTGTCGATCAGTATGTGATGGGATTGAAGGATAAGCTGGGGCTTTATACGGGCGATCGGCCGATTTTCGACCTCTATAATATTGAAGAGGAGGTTCAGGCGGCACTGCAGAAGCGAGTGAACCTGAAGTCAGGCGGTTATTTGATTATTGATCAAACCGAAGCGATGACGACAATTGATGTCAATACGGGTGGGTTTGTTGGACATAAGAATTTAGAAGAGACGATTTTCCGTACTAATTTGGAAGCGACGCAAGTGATTGCTCGCCAACTTCGGTTGCGAAATTTAGGCGGGATTATTATTCTGGACTTCATCGATATGGTCGAAGCACACCATAAAGAGCAGGTGCTGCAGGCGTTGGAGAAAGAGCTGCAAAAGGATCGCACAAAAACATCCATCAGTGAAATTTCCCATTTAGGCTTGGTGGAGATGACACGAAAGCGGACTCGTGAGAGTTTGGAGCATACTTTGTGTGAACCTTGCGCGGTGTGCAATGGACGGGGCAGCACCAAAACAGCCGAAACCGTGGCTTATGAGATTTTCCGAGAGATTACTCGGATGGCGAAATCCTTTGATGCTGACAGCTATCGAGTCATTGCTTCTGAGCCAGTGGTAAACTATATTTTGGATGAGGAATCGAGTGCAGTGGCAGAGTTGGAGGCGTTTTTGGATAAAAATGTACGGTTTCAAGCGGAAAGCAGTTACACGCCCGAACAGTATGATGTAGTGATGATGTAGCGATGAAATGGTTGTTGCACTGGAGTTGGCGACTATTTGAAGCGGTCGTTCTGCTTATTTTATTGGCTGTGGCTTTGATACAAGCAGGGGTGTTTGTGTTTCAGCAATTCCCCAAGCAGAGTAGCCAATTTTTGCAACAACAGTTTGGTATCCATCTGAGTTATGCGGCTGCGGATATTCAACAAAGTTGGCATGGATTTGATATTCAGGCTAAGGGGATTACATTCAAACAAAAAGGGATTGATTTTCAAGCAGAGCAGCTTGGATTTGATATAGATTTTTTGCAGCTCTTTTCCCCTTCTCTATTTTTAGGTGACCACCTCTCTTTAAAGCACGCTTCGCTCACTTTGGCACCCAGCCAACAATCTATTACCAATAAAGAATCATTCGATTTAAATCGCTATTTACCGCAAAA
>JALUXI010000183.1 GCA_027019045.1 Piscirickettsiaceae bacterium
CTTAAAACGCCCCTGTGAAGTGGATATTACCACCGATTCACAATATGTGAAAAACGGGATTACGCAGTGGATCGCCAATTGGAAGAAAAAAGGCTGGAAAACAGCAGCCAATAAGCCTGTGAAAAATAAAGAACTCTGGCAAAGGTTGGATGCGGCTATTCAGCCACATATCGTGCATTGGCACTGGGTAAAAGGGCATAGCGGACACCCTGAAAATGAGCGGGTGGATGAGCTAGCGAATGAGGCAATGGATGAGATTAAAAAGTAAGCAAGCAATGAAAAAAGTACAGTTGAAATGGGTATGGACAGTCGTATTGGGTCTTTTAGCACTACCCGCTTTGGCAAGTTTGAGTGTGGAAAAAGGTGTCTTGGCGCCTGGTGGATTTGTGGTGCTTAAGACTGAACCAGGGAGTGAATGGCGTTTTCAGCAACGCACGGTGAAAGCGGATAAGACAGGGCGGTTATTGGTTGGCTTTGGACGAGATGCCAAATTAACCCAAACTTTGAAACGCTTTGACCGCCATAAATTGGTGGAAAAACATACCCTTAAGCTGATGCCTCGTCACTATAGTGTTCAAAAAATCAACGGTTTGCCTAAAAATAAAGTTACGCCTGATAAAGTCACACAAGGGCGTATTTGGCGAGATATCAAGTTGGCGAAGCAAGCCCGACGCTTAAAGTTACCGACTCCCTATTTTGAAAGTGGCTTTATTTGGCCAACTTCGGGCATTATCAGTGGTATTTATGGTTCGCAACGCATTTTAAACGGTCATCCTCGCCGCCCACATTTAGGGGTAGATATTGCTGCGCCAACAGGTCAGATCATTGTTGCCCCTGCAGATGGAAAAGTCACACTGGCAAAAAAAATGGAGCTCAGTGGCAATACACTGATGGTGGATCACGGTTGGGGGCTGCGTTCAACTTTGATGCATATGCATAAGATGTATGTCAAAAAAGGTGAATTAGTCAAAAAAGGTCAACCGATTGGAGAAGTGGGACAGACAGGTCGAGCCACAGGCCCGCATCTGCATTGGGGGATGAGTTGGTTCAGTACGCGTTTAGACCCTTCATTGTCACTATTGACTAAGCCATCGCTAAAGCTTGGTGATCGGGTAAAATCAGGAAAGTATGAGGAGTAAAAATGAGTGAAGTTAAGATTGGATTTGTGACTGTTTCAGATCGTGCCAGTCGTGGGGAGTATGAAGATTTAGGTGGGCCTGCGATGCAAGCTTGGATTCAAAAAGCATTAAAAACGCCTTACACACCCGTGGCAAAAGTGATTGAGGATGATCAAACATTGATTGAAGAGACTTTAATTCATTTGGCTGATGAAGCGGGCTGTTGTTTGATTTTGACCACTGGGGGGACTGGCCCTGCTAAAAGAGATGTCACGCCTGAAGCCACCGAAGTGGTCTGTGATAAGATTTTAGATGGTTTTGCTGAGCAAATGCGTGCGGTTTCCTTGCAGTATGTCCCAACAGCGATACTCTCTCGGCAAATTGCAGGGATTCGAGGGGAGAGTTTGATTATCAATCTACCTGGTAAGCCTTCTGCTATTGGTGAGTGTTTAGAGGCGGTTTTCCCGGCTGTGCCATATTGTATTGATTTGATTGAGGGGCCCTATTTGGAAACCAATGAGGACTTTATTAAAGCCTTTCGCCCGAAACACGCTAAAAAGCCAACTGAGTAAACCATGACACAGATTAACTACCAAACAGATGGGTTAGAGACGGTTCTGGATTATATCCGTTGGGGTGGTTCCTTGTTTCGTCAGGCGGGACTCTATTTTGGACATGGCACGGATAATGCCTTTGATGAAGCAAGGTTTTTGGTGTTTCATACGCTCTCGTTGCCTTGGGAAATGCCCGAGTTGTATTGGCACGCAAAGTTGTCGCAACAGGAGCGACAGAAAGTCACTGAACTGTTTC
>JALUXI010000184.1 GCA_027019045.1 Piscirickettsiaceae bacterium
GAAAACATGGGTTAAACGGGAAGCTCGTGCAAATCGAGCGCTGCCCCCGCAACAGTGATTGAGAAGACCTTACACAATACAAAACAGATGCCATTGAAGCAAACATAAGCTTTGAGAAGGCGTAAGCAAACCGCTCATCAGCCTGGATACCGGCCTGTAAAGACCGTGCAACAGATGCACACCCCCATATTGCGGAGGGCAATACGGAGGATAGGCCAAAGTCGTGTCAAACACGCTCAAATTTATCCTTTCCTGTTTATCCAAAAACAGGTCCGTCTTGCCTTTGTGATTGAAAATAAATTACAAAGGAATCAAACCATGAAAAAAACCCAACTACTCCTCGCCATGGCAGCCACTTTCACTTTGCCAGCGCAGGCAGCAACCAACCTACCACAAATTGTTGTTACGGCAAACAACGCTGAACAAAATATCAAAACCGTCACCAGCCCGATAACAGTAATCACCGCCGAAGAGATTAAAGAAAAACAGGCTCACTCTTTATTAGAAGTCCTGCGTGGTGTACCTGGAGTGGTAATTAAAAGCAGTGGGGGAATAGGCACAACCAGTACCATTTTTATGCGAGGTCAAGGCAATCAAGGGGTTTTGGTGTTAGAAGATGGTGTGGAACTGACCAACCCCATTGGAACGGGTGGTGCTAGAATTGAAATGATCTCTGTTGCCGACATTGAACGCATTGAAATTATCCAAGGTCCACAATCGGGTGTATGGGGTTCTGGTGCTGCAGGCGTTATCAATATTATCACTAAACGTTCTGGTGCCAATCAAGCAGGTTTTGAAGTTGGCTCTTATGGATTTAAACAATTAACCGCAAGTTTGGGAGCAGAGACGAAAAACGGTAGTTTCCGTTTTAATTTAAGCGACCTAAAAACCGATGGATTTACGAGAGTCAAAGCCTACCGCCACTCGAATGATGGCTACGAAAACGATCCTTTTAACCAAACAGATACGTCTTTTCTCTTGCGCTTAACCCCTGTCAAAAATCACACCCTAACCACACTAATCAAACAGACCACTGCGCATTCAGAATATGATGGCACAACCAATCCAAATGCATCTTACAGCACCGATTTTACCGATACATTGCGTAAATTAAATCTTCATAGCCAGCTCACTCAAAGTTTATCCAGTGACCTCTATGCTCAAGATAATCAAGTAACACATTATGGCAATGATGGACTCACCACACAGACAGGTGCTAAGCTCCAGCTTACCTACCGCAAAAATGATTTTGCCAATTTTACCGCTGAAAACAAACAACTAAAAAAACTTAACAGCACCGATGGCTATTACAACACCAGCTTTAGTCTGAATAACACCAACACTCTTGGCCAACTCATTTTGACAGAAGCAGTTAGACAAGATCAATATAATAAATTTGATGACAAAACGACGGGTAAAGTGGGAGCAAAATACCTCTTCTCATCAGACAGCTACCTAAGTGCTAATTACGGGACAGCATACAATGCCCCCACACTTTTCCAAGTGAATTATGGTACCACGCAAAACCTAAACCCCGAAACCTCTGAAGGCTACGATCTTACAATTCATGCTTTTGGTACCACAATCACATATTTCAACCAAACGACCGACAAGCAGATTGCTTACGGCGGAACTTACCCCAATGATTACTACTACAACCGCACAGGCAAAACAAAAGCAGAAGGAATAGAAGTCAACTACCAACGGACTTTAGAAGCTATTGATGCTGACCTAAACCTAAACTATCTGACTCAAACCGTTAAAGATGAAAATGGTCAATGGCTCAAGTATCGTCCTGACCAAACTGTGAACCTTCAACTTGCCTACTTTGGCTTAGCTAAAACCATTATTGGCATTGATACCAGTTACACAGGCAATAAATACAGTAAAGACAATAAAGCGGGCGCCAATATTGGCAACTACTTTGTTACAGATATTTATGCCAACTATGAATTAAACCACTCCGTAACGCTAAAAGCCAAAGTCAAAAATCTCTTTAATGAAGACTATACCGATGCCGTTGCTAGCTATGTAACTGGTACAGACACACCAAAATATGTCTACAACAATGGCGGCACTCAACTGTTTGTCGGCATTGATGGCCGTTTCTAATCTCTTTTAACCATTCTGCCCTGCTCACCCAGGGCATTCACTTTCTAAAGCACTCTAAGTAATATAGAGTGCTTTGTAAAATGAATAAGAGAATAACCCCATGACCGCTACCCTCATGATCCAAGGCTGCACCTCTGATGCGGGCAAAAGTACCGTGGTGGCGGGATTGTGTCGCCTATTTGCACAAAAAGGTGTACAAGTTGCACCTTTTAAACCACAAAATATGGCACTCAATAGTGCCGTCACCGCTGACGGAGGTGAGATTGGGCGGGCGCAAGCGTTGCAAGCCTTGGCTGCTGGCGTTGAACCCTCTGTCCACATGAATCCCGTCCTGCTCAAACCCAATAGCGACACGAGAGCCCAAGTGATTGTGCAGGGCAAGAGCATTGGCAACCTGAATGCTCAAAACACCCATCAGCTCAAACCCCAAATGCGTCAAGCCGTGCTAAACTCCTACCAAAAACTGGCTCACACCTACCAAGCTATTTTGGTCGAAGGAGCGGGGTCGCCCGCAGAAATCAACCTGCGAAAAGGCGATATCGCCAATATGGGTTTTGCTGAAGCAGTGGACTGTCCCGTGATTCTGGTAGCGGACATTGATAAAGGCGGCGTTTTTGCCCACCTTATCGGTACCCTTGCCTGCCTCTCAGCATCCGAACAGCACCGTATTAAAGGCTTTATCATCAACCGCTTCCGAGGCGACCTTGCCTTGCTACAAGATGGCCTAGACTGGTTAGAAGCCAAAACAGGCAAACCTGTTCTTGGCGTACTGCCCTACCTGCATGGACTACACCTAGATGCAGAAGATGCCATTCATGCCGAACACCCCGCTCAAGCCAATCAACCCGTTCAACACTTCAAAGTCATCGCCCCGTTGCTCCCCCACATCAGCAATCACACCGACCTCGACCCCTTGATTCAACACCCAGAAATTGACTTCCAATGGGTCAAACATCAACAAGCTATTCCACCCGCTGACCTCATCATTCTGCCAGGTAGCAAAAACATCGCATTTGACCTGCAGTGGCTCAAACAACAAGGCTGGCAAAATGCCTTGCAAAAACACCTTCGTTATGGCGGTAAAGTGATTGGTATCTGCGGCGGCTTACAAATGCTGGGCAAACAAATTCTCGATCCTCACCAGATTGAGTCAGCACACACCATAATTGAAGGGCTTGGCCTCCTCCCTCACACCACCGAATTACAGCCCAATAAAACCCTTAAACAAGTTCAAGGCACCCTCAATTTATCCAACACACCCAAAGTAAAAGGTTACGAAATTCACCACGGAAAATCCCAATTTCCCCACTCCCTCACCCCTGCTTGCTGGATTGAAGATCAACCTGAAGGCATCATCTCTGAAGACAATCAACTCCTCGCCACCTATCTACACGGCCTTTTCGATACCCCAGAAGCACTCCAAGCCATACTGGAGTGGGCAGGACTGGGAAAATCAGCATTTTTCGATCTCGCCGAACATCGAGAAACTCAGCTCAACTGGTTAGCTCAAGCCCTTGAAAAACATTGCCAAATTGAAGCTGTTCTCAACTTAATGAATGGTCATTCTCCAAATCGTCAAATGATATAATGGCGGAAGCTTAAGCAAGAAAATAGTCTCCATGACCCTACTTCAAAACACACTTTTAGCCCTACTCTACTTCATTACTGGCAAGATCAGTTTTGCACTGTTTCAACAGGATGCCATTGTCACCATCACCATCTTTATCCCTGAAGGCATCGCACTCGCCGCAGTCCTGCTCTATGGTTACCGTATCGTACCAGGCATTTTCTTTGGACAACTGCTACTCGCACTTACCTCAGGCTTACCCCCTTTCCCAGCCTTAGGCATTGCAGCTGTCAATGCCTTTGAAGCGGCAATTGCCTACGCCCTTTTTAATCGCTTTAAACTTGATAAAACACTCTCTCATTTTCATGATCTCATTGGTCTCCTCTTGCTAATTGCGTTAATTCTTCAGCCCCTTAGTGCCTTATTGGGAAATACCATCCTACTTATCTCCCATACTATTCAAACAAACCATTTCTTTAAAGATGCGTTCTACTGGTGGTTTGGGAATACAGTGGGGCAGTTCGTCATCACACCCATGCTGTTAATTCTCTTTGCAACCACTTCCAACAAAGCATCAGAGCTGCTTAAGTATGCCCTCATCCTCATCGCTTTTACCCTCTTTAATGCCCTATTACAGATTACGCTCAATATTCACAACACCTCTCTCTTACTCATAGCAACCCTCCCGCTCACCCTTTATTTATCTACCCGAAACCTATCCTATGCCACCCTTGCCACCTTTTCACTGGTCATTAGCTCGCTCTATTTTTTTCATCTTGGAGTGGGAACTTTTGTGACCAATACCCACCCTGTTGATCAACTCCTCAATCTAAACTTTTTTATCCTAAGCCACACTCTGCTTGTCCTGATAATAGGGGTACTTTTCCATGAAAAAGAGGTCGCCATTGCCACCCTAAAAACCATGGCTCACTACGACCCACTCACAGGGCTACCCAATCGTCATATGCTCGATAAAAAAATTCAACACGCCATCTATCTCTACCAACGCGATCATCAACAAAGTGTCATCTGCTTTATTGACCTAGATGGTTTTAAAGCCGTCAATGATACCTACGGTCACGATATTGGAGACAAACTACTGAAAGAGGTAGCGAATAGGGTCAAACACCATATTCGTCTCACCGATACCTTGCTTCGATTAGGAGGCGATGAATTTCTTCTCATCCTCAATAAAGTGGATCGAACCACCACTGAACAGCTTTTAGAAAGAGTCATGCATGCCGTTCGCTCAATTGATGAGATTGATGGACATCAAATCAATATTTCACTCAGCATTGGCGTGGCCAGCTGTCCAGCAGATGGTATGACGGTGGAGACCCTCGTGCATGCTGCCGATGAGACCATGTACAAAATTAAAAAATCAGGCAAAAATGGCATCCTCTACACCCCCAACTGCTGCAAACTGATTGAACCAGAAACCGCCCCCTTATCACCAAGCAAAGCGACCACATGAATAACACCATTTCACTCAATCGCTCATCACAAATTCAAACGGTCATGGTGATCGCTTTGGTCTCCCTAGCGGTTCTTCTCTCATGGCTACAACCGCTCACTTCATTCACCACAGAAAGCATCGAATCCTCGCTCAAACAAGCAGGCATTGCCTTTGGGTTTGCTAAGGTGTTAAATGGCTTGGTCTCGGTGATGCAATCGACCGAACTTCAAGTGAGCCTCGGTGCGGGAATGAGCATTGCGATTGGTGAAATCTTAGACCCTTTCAATGACCTAATTGAAGACTACTCCACCCTGATGAAATTCTCGCTCGGTTCCTTGGTTGTACAGATGGTACTGATTAAAATCACCTCCAACTTTCTCTTCAACCTCTTGCTCACCGCCACCGCCAGCCTCTTTCTGCTCACACTCTGGCTCAAACGCCCCGCCCTCAACCTACTCGCCTTTCGCCTCTTTATTTTTACTTTTGCACTGAGATTTCTGCTCATCTTCTCCCTGCTGATGAATCACTGGATTGACCAACAATTTATCGCCCCCGAGACCCAACAAAAGATGGCTGAAGTGGCGGCGACCACTGAAGAAGAGCAGCAGAAACTACAACAACTCAGCCAAGTAGAACCCCCCGCTGCCCAAGAACAGAGCTTTATCGATAGCCTCACTAACAAAGTCAACGGCTGGAAGCAAGCCCTCTCTGCCAGTATGCAACAGGTGTCCAATGCACTCGATATTCAGCAACTCTCCGCCAAACTTGACCGAATCGGCATGGACCTCATCACCCTGATGAGCCTCTTTCTGCTCAAAACCCTGCTGCTACCGCTGCTGATTTTATGGCTACTGCTCAAGCTCACCCAGCAAATCTGGCAGCTTCCAACTTTACCTTTAACCCAACCCAATAAGACCCAACAAGAAGAAAAACCCTATGACCACGGATAAAAAAGACCAATACCACAAAATTAAAATGGAACGCAAAAAGGCACAAATTGATGCCTCTATTGCTCGTGCAACCGATGAAAAAGGCTTGGTACTGGTGATTACAGGACACGGCAAAGGCAAATCCACCTCCGCCTTTGGCATGGTCGGCAGAGCCTTAGGACACGGCATGAGCGTCGGCGTTTGCCAATTTATCAAAAGCCGCACCGACACAGGAGAAGAGGCCTATTTTGGCAAAGACCCCAATTGTGACTGGCATGTGCTGGGGGACGGCTTCACTTGGGATACCCAAGACCGCCAACAAGATATCGCCACCTCAGAAAAAGGCTGGCAAGTCGCCGAACAGATGCTACAAAATCCCAAAATCGATTTAGTTGTGCTGGATGAATTAACCTATCTGATTAACTATGAATATCTCCCAGAAACTCGAATCCTTGAAGCCATCCAAGCCCGTCCCGCCCATCAACATGTGGTCATCACAGGTCGCTCCGCTTCACAAGCCTTAATCGACTTAGCGGATACGGTTTCAGAAATCAAAGAGATTAAACACGCCTACAAAGCAGGCATTAAAGCACAAAAAGGCATCGATTTTTAAATGAGAACCGTTTTACTCCTTCTGCTCGCCCTCAGCTTCCTCCCCGCTCAAGCAGCCGAAAAAACCACTGAGCAACACCACCCACACCGCCAACACCGCATTATCGCCCTCTCACCTCACCTCACTGAAATGGTCGCCACAGCAGGCGGGCTTGACCAGCTCGTCGGTGTCGTCAGCTATTCAGACTATCCTCAAGCTGCACAAAAACTGCCTCTTGTCGGCAGCTATAATGCCATTAACTTTGAAGCCATCCTCCAACTACAACCCGACATCATCCTCGCTTGGCAAGGCGGCAACCGCAACCAAGATATTATCCGCCTTAAGCAACTCAGCCAACAGCTTGGCTTCAAACTTTTTCTTTCCCATCCACAAAAACTACAAGACATCCCCCAAGAAATTAAAGCCATCGGCAAGCTCATTGGCACCGAAAAAACTGCTCAAGTTCACGCCCAAACCCTCCTCCAAATCCTTAACACCCAGCAACAACGCTATGCCAAAGTGCCTTGGGTCACCGCCTTTTATGAAATCTGGCACCATCCCCTAATGACCATCAACGGCCAACACTTTATCAGCCAAGCGATGGCAGTCTGTCACGCCAAAAACAGCTTTGCCGACCTCAAACCCATTGCAGGCGAAGTCAGTATCGAAGCGGTGATTCAACGCAATCCAGACATCATCTTGCTAGGAGGAGATCAACAAAAACAACAACGCTGGCTCACCGACTGGCAACGCCGTTATCCCATAATTAAAGCGGTCAAACAGCACCACCTCATCCCACTCAACGCCGACCTCTACCAAAGACCTACCGCCCGCCTCATCCAAGCCCTCCCCCAACTCTGCCAAAAAATCGATCTGACCCGTTAATCATCAGCACCACTTTCAGCTGGATCAGCCTGTTGTCGCCATTCAGGATAGCCTTCAATCAACCTTTTAGCCGTAAATCCCTTCTCTAAAAGCACCTCAAGCGCATCTTTGGACCACATACAGTATGGACCTCGACAGTACACCACTAAAGTCTGTTCAGGATCCAATTCAGATAAGCTTTCAGGTAAATCATCAATGGGAATATTGATC
This sequence comes from Piscirickettsiaceae bacterium, assembly GCA_027019045.1. Classification (GTDB taxonomy): domain Bacteria; phylum Pseudomonadota; class Gammaproteobacteria; order Thiomicrospirales; family Thiomicrospiraceae; genus JALUXI01. The sequence goes on from JALUXI010000184.1 coordinate 7,752, forward strand.
GCATTCGGCAAATGACCTGACTGAAACTCATCTTCTGGCCTCACATCCAGTAAAGTCATTGGCTGAGACTCTGCTTGCATCTGCTTTAAGGTTTCTAATGAAATTGGCTCAAAGGGGGTATTGGGCTTCAAATGAGCTTCAAGTAAATGGTGCATCTCTTCTAATTGCAACTCTGCAACTTCTCGCAGACTCATGATTAACCGAAAAACCGCTTCATTACTCAACGCATAGATGATTCGCTGCCCTTCTCGACGGCTGGTCACAAGCCCAACCTGTTTCAGACTTTGCAAATGCTTAGAGACATTGGCAACTGTCAATCCAAGTTTTTGATGCAGCGTATCCACATCACTCTCACCCTGACTTAGCACATCCAAAATCATTAAACGATTGGCATGACCCAGTGATTTACTCACCTGTGCTAACTGCTCAAATAGACTATATTTTAAAGAGGGTTTTGAACTCATTCTGATTCTCATCATGCCTTAGAAAGCTATATTCTAAAGCGTGATGAGGTAAAGAGAGGGAAATTTTAATCGATAGCCAAATCCATCTACTTTGGATTTAGATTAAAAGCAACAATCTCTTTCATTTTGTCAGGTTCAGGTAATGCTGTTTGTGCCACTTGTTGAACAAAATCTTCTCTATCCAATTTCAATGAGGGGTTATAACGCTTTTCGAATCCCAAGGTAGAGAAAGGCTTGCCACTGATTCCTGCACCACACACACTTCCCGCCTGCGCACCAGGTAAAATTTCCATCGTATCAGGTAGAGGGAGAATTTTGCCATGAATCGAATCATATAATTTTCCAGCCATTTCCACTTCTCTGCCTTGCAAATCTGGCCGCCCTACACTCCCCACAAACAGGGTATGCCCCGTCAACAAAAACCAAGGCTCCTCTGCCCGAGAAAGATCAGACACCATCAAAGTAACACTGTCTTCCGTATGTCCAGGCGTATGCAATACTTCTACTCTAACATTACCAGCTGTCAGGACTTGATGAGCGTCCAGCGGTAAAAAGTCACATTGAGCTGGTGAATCTTTATGTAAAGCATACTGGCCGCCACTCCGCTGAGCCAATTCAAACCCTCCTGTAAAATGATCCGCATGCACATGGGTATCAATTACATAAGCTATACGAATCCCTTTCTGTTCAGCCACTTGCAAATACAACTCCACCTCATCTTGATGAACATCCACAGCAATGCCTAATCCTTGACCGACACAACCTAATAGATAAGAAAGTGAACCAGGTTCAGATGTGGGGGTATGTTGAAATAAAAACATGATATTTCTCCTCTAAATCCTAAAAAATATTCAACCAATCAGTTGAATATTTGTTACTATACGCAACAAGAGCTAAACATTCAACCAAATAGTTGAATATAAATTGACCTTTTTGGAGAGACAATGACCCCGAACATTAGCATTCAACATGGCATAAAAGCCAACCAATTCCAAATTATTCAACAACTTATACAGGTCTTTCTCGTTGGATTGATGATTGGGATGACCCGTACTGTCGTCCCAGGTCTGGCTGAAAGTGAGTTTGGACTGGCTGCCCATGCCTTTATGAGCTTAGCGATGTTTGTCGTCATTTTTGGTGTCGTCAAAGCCATCATGAATCTACTGGCAGGGCACTTAAGTGACCATTTTGGCCGCCGAAAACTGTTGATAATTGGCTGGCTGGCGGCTTTGCCCGTCCCTTTTCTCATCTATTTTGCACAGTCATGGACTTGGATTTTGGCCGCCATGGTCTTTTTAGGCATCAACCAAGGCCTCTGTTGGTCAATGGCGCTCAATAGCAAACTCGATCTCGCCAAAGCTTCCCAAAAAGGACTCATCAACGGGTTAAATGAATTTGCAGGCTATGCTGCCGTGGGCATCGCTGGATGGTTGGCCGCCCTGCTAGCTGAACAGTACGGTGCAAGAGAAGCACTGCTAGGGTTTGGGCTAACCGTGATTGGACTCGGACTCCTGCTGGCCACTTGGAAAGTCATTGATACCCATCCTTGGTCTCAACTGCACCAAAAACACCATACGCAAATGCTGGCTGAAAAAGGAGAAGCTTCACTCAATACACCTACCGATCTAAAAAGTATCATGCACTATGCCACCCTTAAACATCCACAACTGATGGCTTTAAACCAAGCAGGACTGGTGGAAAAATTTGTCGATGCATTGGTCTGGGTATTTATGCCTGTTTTTCTGCTCAGTAAACAGCTCACCTTGGTACAAGCCAGTGTCATTATTGCGATTTACGGTATTGTCTGGGGGGCTTCACAACTGATTACAGGGCCTGCATCTGACAAATATGGTCGTAGAATTTTAATCAGCGGTGGATTTTGGCTATGTGCCATCACCGCCCTTGGCTTTGTTTGGGTAGACACCATTTTTGCTTGGTCTCTCTTAGCCGCTCTTATGGGGTTTGGTATGGCGATGCTCTATCCAACCTTAGGCGCAGCCGTGGCAGATGTCAGCGAACCGAAACTCAGAGCCAGCATTTTAGGCATTTATCGATTTTGGCGAGACTTCGGCTATGCTGCAGGCGCACTACTTATGGGGGCTTTGGCTCACTATGCAGAGTCGGTTGTCTGGCCCTTTTATCTGGTAGGCATCAGTATGTTCCTATCGGGACTCTGGGTATGGATAGCTTTAAAACCGCATCACTACTCAGCTCACCCCTGAAATCTGAGCTGTTACGGTGTCAACTGAATCGTTATAAAACCGCAAAATATCCCACAAAACACTTCCCTAAGGAGACAATCCATGAAGAAAATACTAAAAAAACTCACTTTACTTGTGATCAGCTGGCTTGCTATCAGTTTTACGCTATCTGCTCAAGCCGAAGTGGTAAAAGAAATCAAACAACCCTATCACGGCCTCACCCTCAATGCCAACTTAGTCCTAGCAGATGGCAAAACCTTTAAAGATGATATTGTCCTGCTCACACATGGCACCCTCACCCACAAAGAGCGCTCAACCTATCAACAGCTCCAACAGAACTTGGCAGCACTAGGCATCAGTTCCTTAGCCATCAACCTCTCTTTGGGTCTCAATGACCGTCATGGTGAATATGACTGCCAAGTCACTCATACGCACAAACATACAGATGCTTTAAAAGAGATTGATTTTTGGCTCCACTGGCTGGAAAAACAAGGCGCTCAAAAAGTGATTTTAATGGGGCATTCAAGAGGCGGTAACCAAACCGCTTGGTATGCCGTCACGCATCATGACCCCATTATCAAAGGCATCGTTCTCTTAGCCCCTGCCACAGGAGAGCAACAATCCGCTGAAGTTTACGAACATAAATATGGCGTGCCTTTATCCACTGTTTTGGATAAAGCAAAAGAACTCGTGGCCGAAGGCAAAGGCAAACAAGTCATGAAAAAGACCGACTTCATCTACTGCAAAAAAGCCAATG
>JALUXI010000185.1 GCA_027019045.1 Piscirickettsiaceae bacterium
ATAATTTAATGTCTGAAGCGTGGAGGGCTTTATATGATAAGGCGCCCATTGAGCAGATGATTCCAGACTTTCTCACCGCATTGAATAATCCTCAGCATATTTCTCATGCAAGTGAGAATTTGAGTCGTGAAGCGTTAGAGCATCAATTGCCCTATCCTTTAATCATGGGTGACATTAACTATCTTAAGAGTGCCATTGTTGCCTATTTTCGAAAGCAAGGGGAGCAGCCTCTTGAGTTGTTTGACCGAGTAGATGCTATTTTTGATCAGGTTAAAAACGAGGTGGCTTGCCACTATCTTGATGAGGCGGTGAGTCAAAACGGTATTTTTCCTAAAAAGTCTAAAATCGAAGATCAGAAGTTGCTTAGTATTTATAATCGCTGGTTTCATGGGGTGAGAGAAGCGATTCAGTCGCACCAGATAGAGCAGTTTTTGACGCTCAGCACCATCAATCAAGAGATCTTTGAAGCCTTGACTTACCCAGAGACGCTGATGGTCTGTTTAGATGATGGCTCTTGCAAGGATGTCAAAGAACGGCATCAGAATTTAATGCGGCTTATGGGGCTATTATTTGAAAAACTCCAGGCTCAGTCTTATGAGCAAGTCTATCTGTTATATCATGAGCTGAGGGTGGCGGTAGAGCAGCTGGTGACGCTCTTGGTAACGCTCTATTTCAACTTTGAGACTAACCCCCTTTCTAGCTTCTTGCGTTTCTTGGAGTTGGTGCCTTCTTTAGGCAAACAGGCCTATTTGGTAATGATCAATGCTCGAAATCTAGAGCGTACCAACCAGCTCTATGGTGAAGATGTCGGCGATTTGGTGCTTGAATCCATTGAGGAGGCACTAGATCGCTTAAAAACTGAACATCAATCCTCTATTGTGGCAGTAAAAGGTGTGAATGGTGACTTTTATCTTTTAAGTTTAGGCTTAGAGCGTCAAGCACTGTCTGACCTGCTTTCGGAATTTGTGGATCACTTGTTGGCATTAGATACCCAAATTGAGATGACACCAGAAGTGAGCATGGTGACCGTGGAATATAGTGGATTGAAATTTGTTGGGCGACAAAATTTTAGGCGACTGTTCCGTTATCTGCATGAAACCAAAGCCAACTCAAACCTATTTATTGAAGGTGAAGCCTTGGAGGCATTGAATCAATGGATTCTTGATCAGGTGGCAACCGCGGACAATATTAAACAGCTGTTGGTGGAAAAGAATCTTGTCTTGCATGTTCAGCCCATTGTTTCGGTGCAGCATCCACATGCGTATTATGCCTTTGAAGTCTTAGGGCGGTTGCAAACACCTGATGGACTGCTTAGTGCGGGTATTTTTATCGATTCTTTGATTCAGATGAAATTGATCGATGTGTTTGATGGCTTGGTATTGGAAAAGATTATTGAGAAGAAAGAGCAACTTAAGCATTTAGCCGGTCGAGTATTTTTGAATGTTTCCCCTGCGAGCTTAAAAAGTCGTCACTATTTGGACAAACTTGTAGCAGCTTTAAAAGGTCCTTTAAAAGATCTAGAAGTGGTGCTAGAACTCACAGAACAGACTTTTTTAGAACAAAATAGGGTGGTAGAAAACATTCATCAAGCACATGGTGCGCACTTTGCCATTGATGATTTTGGTTCGGGATATTCAGCCCTGTCTATGGTGGCCGATTTGGCGGAGCTGGGAGTGATTAAAGTATTAAAAGTGGATGGCTCCATTACACAACTGACGACAACCAAGGCCGCTTATCGCAATATTTTGGAAGTGATTGGTGATTTAACGGATAAGTTGGCACTTAAAAGTATTGCTGAATTTATTGAAGATGAAGAGACACTTCAAGCTGTGGTACAGTCTAATATCGATTTTGGACAGGGCTATTATTTGGGTCGCCCCGATTCGATTGAAAAATGGCTGGCTAAGGTTGCTTTTAATCTTTGAT
>JALUXI010000186.1 GCA_027019045.1 Piscirickettsiaceae bacterium
ACAATGATTCCTGATGGCAATGGCGAATTTACCGCTGGTATGGGGATGTTGGTGGATAAGAGTGATCTTGGCTTTGGGATGCGTTCTTGGCGTTATTCAATGTTGGTCAAAGACGGTGTGATTGAAAAGATGTTTATTGAGCCTGATGTGCCAGGCGACCCATTTGAGGTATCTGATGCGGATACGATGTTGAAGTATATCAACCCAGAAGCGCAGCCACCGAAAGCAGCAACGATTTTCACCAAAGCAGGCTGCCCATTCTGTGCGAAGGCGAAGAAGATGCTCACCGAAGCAGGCATTCCATTTGAAGAGATTGAAATCTCCAATCACAATGTGACCTCTAAAAGCTTACGAGCGGTAACAGGCAAAGATACGGTGCCGCAGGTCTTTATTGAGGGGGAATATATTGGTGGATCAGAGGATTTGGAGAAATTCCTTGCTAATCAGTAAACGGTTGTTAAAATAAAATTATTGTTTTTAATAGAGGGGGCGAAAGCCCCTTTTTTGTATTAAATTTTGGAGCAGTGAAATGAGTCAGTATGATTACGATTTGATCGCGATTGGTGCGGGTAGCGGTGGCCTGTCTGTGGTGGAGCGGGCACGAGAGTATGGCGTGAAGTGTGCTGTGGTAGAGGCGAAAAAAATTGGCGGCACCTGTGTGAATATTGGGTGTGTGCCGAAGAAGGTGATGTGGTTTGGGGCGCACATTGCCGAAGCCTTGCGGGATGCACCAGATTATGGTTTTTCGTTGAAGCAGGAAGGTTTTGACTGGGGCAAACTGGTTGAGCAGCGGGAAAACTATATCAACAATATCACCACTTGGTATGCGGGCTATTTAGATGAGTTGGGGGTGGATCTGCTGCAAGGTTGGGGGCGGTTTGCGGATGAACATACGGTTGAAGTGGATGGCAAAACCTATACGGCAGAAACCATTGTCATTGCACCAGGCGGTCAGCCTTTGGTGCCGCAAGAGGTGGAGAATGCAGATTTAGGCATCACTTCCGATGGCTTTTTTGCTCTGAAAGAACAGCCGAAAAAAGTGGCTGTGGTCGGTTCGGGTTATATTGCAGTGGAACTGGCAGGGGTGTTTCAGGCACTGGGTACCGAGACGCATCTATTGAGTCGTAAGGATTTGGTGTTACGAGGCTTTGATGACATGATTCGTGAAACCTTGACCGATGCGATGATTGAGTCGGGGGTTCAGAAAGAGTATCACTTTCGGGTGACTAAGTTGGAAAAGGCAGAAGATGGCACGCTTAAGATCTATGCAGATGATGGGCGAGTTTTAGAAGGCTTTGATGAGGTAGTCTGGGCAGTGGGTCGTGAGACTTTGACTGAGCCTTTGGCGTTGGAAAGAGCGGGCTTGTCGGTCAATGGTAAAGGCTTTATTGAAGTGGATGACTATCACCGTACGGCAGTGCCGAATATTTATGCAATTGGCGATGTGACAGGTCAGCCGCAGTTAACGCCTGTGGCGATTCGTGCAGGGCGATATTTGGCGGAACGGTTGTATAACAATAAGCCAGAGTTGAAGATGGATTTGAGTAAGGTGCCAACGGTGATTTTCTCGCATCCCCCTGTGGGAACTTTGGGCTTGGCAGAGCATGAGGCGCGTCGTCAATATGGGCATGACAATGTGGAGGTGTTCACTTCGGTCTTTACCCCGATGCGTTACGCCTTTACCCAGCACCAGATTAAAACAGCATTGAAGTTGGTGACCGTGGGTGAAGAGAAAACCGTTGTCGGTATTCATATTGTCGGGGACGGGGCAGATGAGATGTTGCAAGGCTTTGCTGTGGCGGTGCAGATGGGGGCCACCAAAGCCGATTTGGATGCGACCATTGCGATTCACCCAACAAGTTCTGAGGAATTAGTTACCATGCGGCCGATGATTTTTAGGTAGAATGACTTTGCTATTTTAT
>JALUXI010000187.1 GCA_027019045.1 Piscirickettsiaceae bacterium
GACAAACCATTCGGCATCTGCCCAAGAGTCGATCACCGTTTTGGCATACTCATTGGTTTTCGCTTTTTCCATCACATCATGATAAGCATCATAAACCAACAAGGTTTTTGATAAAGCGCCGACCGCTTCATCAACAACTTTCATATTTGCGCTATCGAGCAGCTCAATCAAAGGCTGAACATTATAGCCCCCAAGCATGGTGCCTAATAAGAAGGCGGCATGCTCAGGTGGAATGAGGTTCACTTGAAGATTTTCTTTCGCTACATCCGCCAAAAAACTCGCCTTTACATAAGAGGCTTCGTCCACACCAGGTGGGACATGATTGGTCAACAAATCCAATAGATAAGCTTCTTTACCTGCTGGTGGGTTTTTAATCAACTCTACCAACTCAGCCACTTGCTTGGCATTTAAAGGCAGAGGCGGCAAGCCCATTTCTGCCCGCTCTTTAGTGTGTTGGCGATACTCTTCAAGTAACATAAACGCTCCCTTTCAAAAATTAAGAATCCACATATTCTACCATAAGGCTAATCCAGCCCTCAAAAATGTATTATGCGGTATAATACGCCTTTGTTTTAAAAATCAAGGACTCAATCAATGCAACTGACTGAATTGACTGCTATTTCACCCATTGATGGCCGCTACGGCGCAAGATTGGATAACTTAAAAGCCATTTTTAGCGAATATGGCTTGATTAAAAACCGTGTCAAGGTAGAAGTGTTTTGGCTAAGAATGTTGGCCAACCATCCTGCGATTCAAGAAGTGCCTAAATTGAGTCCTGAAGCAGAAAAACACCTCATGCAACTGGTGGATGAATTCTCTTTAGAGATGGCGCAACGAGTCAAAGAGATTGAAAAAACCACCAATCACGATGTAAAGGCGGTTGAATATCTGATTAAAGAGCATTTTCAAGGCCATGCAGAGTTAGAAGCCATCAACGAATTTGTCCACTTTGCCTGTACTTCTGAAGACATCAATAATCTCGCCTATGCTTTAATGCTAAAAGATGCCAGAGAGCAAGTCATCATTCCTGAAATGGACAAAGTGATTGCTAAAATTACAGAAATGGGTGTAGAGATGGCAGATATTCCGATGATGTCTCGTACCCACGGTCAACCCGCTTCTCCCACCACAGCGGGTAAAGAGTTTGCCAATGTCGCCTACCGCCTGCAACGCCAAAGTAAGCAGCTGATGAATGTGCAGATTATGGGGAAAATCAATGGCGCAGTCGGTAACTACAATGCGCACCTCGCCGCCTATCCTGAAGTGAATTGGTATGAGTTGTCTGAACAGTTTGTACAGAGTCTCGGTTTAGCTTGGAACCCATACACTATTCAAATCGAACCGCATGATTATATTGCAGAATATTTCCATGCGATGATGCGTTTCAATACCATTTTGATCGATTTCGATCGAGATGTGTGGGGCTATATTTCACTTGGTTTCTTTAAGCAAAAAACCGTGGCGGGTGAAATCGGCTCTTCTACCATGCCGCATAAAGTCAACCCGATTGATTTTGAAAACTCAGAAGGAAACCTAGGCATGGCCAATGCGATTTTTGATCACTTGGCACAGAAGCTGCCCATCTCTCGTTGGCAGCGAGATTTAACCGACTCCACCGTTTTGCGTAATTTAGGCGTGGGCGTTGCACACACCATTATCTCTCTACAAGCCACTTTAAAAGGGCTTGGCAAGCTAGAGGTTAATGCAGACACCATGGCAGATGACTTAGATCATAACTGGGAAGTGTTGGCGGAAGCGATTCAAACCGTCATGCGTCGTTATGGCATTGAAAAGCCATATGAAAAACTAAAAGAGTTGACCCGTGGTCGTCGAGTGAATAAGCAGATTATGCAAGACTTTGTCGATACACTCGAGTTGCCTGAAGCCGAAAAAGAGAAGCTGAAAGCAATGACCCCTGCCA
>JALUXI010000188.1 GCA_027019045.1 Piscirickettsiaceae bacterium
CCCTGTGGCGATCGCCATAATATTTTTATAGGCACCGCCTACTTCCACGCCTGCCATATCCAGCTGGGTATAGACTCGAAAAGCACCGTGATGAAACTGCGCTCGCCAGTAATCGGCTTCCGTTTGGCTAAAAGCGGCACTGACCATGGCGGTGGGCAGTCCTTTGGCGACCTCTTGGGCAAATGTGGGGCCAGACAATACCGCAATGGGGGCATCTTCTCCCAACTCCTGTTGGGCCACTTGATGCAGGAGTTGTTGCGTTTGGGGTTCAAAGCCTTTGGTCGCCCAAGCAATATGGGCGGGCATCTGTTCGGCATAGGCTTGCTTGCATTTGACCAGCACCGAGCGAAAGACATCACTCGGCACCACAATCAGCACCCCATCGGGACTGGGAATTTTAGACATTTCGGCAAAAACTTGTAGATTTTCGGGGAAAGGAAAACCAGGGAGATAACGGCTGTTCTCTTTGGCGAGTTGCATCTGTTCGGCATGGGTGTGACTATGCGTCCAGAGCAGCACTTCATGCCCAGAGCGGGCAAGATGCAGGGCTAAGGCTGTTCCCCACGCCCCAGCCCCTAAAACCTGAAGCCGTGCCATTGGGCGTTACTGTGCCGCTTGTGCCTGTTCTTGCAGATGCGAGGCATACATCGCATCAAAATTCACAGGCTCTAACAACAACTGCGGGAAGCCGCCACGGGTGACTAGGTCTGAAATCGCTTCTCGTGCGTAAGGGAAGAGGACATTCGGGCATTGTGCACCCAAAAGATAAGCCAAATCTTCTTCGCTAAAGCCTTGCAGGGTAAAGATCCCTGCCTGCTCCACTTCACAAAGGAAGGCGACTTCGTTTTCGACTTTAGTAGTAGCGGTCACTCGAACGACCACATGGTAAACACCATTTTCCGCATCCAAAGCTTCACTGGCGACATTCAGATCCACTTCTAAAGCGGGCTGGAACTCATGGGTGAAGATGCCAGGCGTGTTGGGAGACTCCAACGAGGCATTTTTGATATAGATTTTTTGAATTTGAAAAATTTGTTGCTGTTCTGACATTACTTCACCTCTTCCAATAGTTTATCCAATTCGCCACTGCGATCGGCCGCAGATAGGTCATCATAACCACCGACATGGTGGTCGCCAATAAAGATTTGCGGCACGGTGTTGCGACCGCCACTTTTCTCTCTCAACTCATCCCAAAGAGCCGCATCTCTGCCCACATCAATCACTTCAAACTCTACGCCTTTAGAGGTGAGCAGTTTTTTTGCCATCATACAGTAGGGACAGCTACTGGTGGCGTACATGATTATTTTTGAACTCATTTTTTTACTCTCTTGTTGCTGATTCTGCTGATTTTTCACTTTTTTTTTGAGCCAGCCGCTTTGCGCTCTTTTCGCCCTTTGGTCGGCTGGTTGGTCGGCAAGCCAGCAGCTTTCCACGCCATAATACCGCCTGCTAAATTATAAACCTGCTGAAAGCCATGCTTAGCCAAAATGCCTGCTGCTTTGGCAGAACGGGCACCACTTTGACAATAAACCACTATGGGTTGGTCTTTATAGGCTTCTAAACGGTTCAAATGGTTTTCAAAACTAGAGACAGGGAGGTTCTCCGCTTCGCCAATCCGTCCTGTTTTATATTCCGCATCGGAACGCACATCAACCAGCTTCGCTCCGTCATTATATAAACGGGTCGCCTCTTCAGGAGAAACCGACTTATATCCCGTCAACTTTTCACCAAAATAGCTATAGGCCAACATTACCACAATCACCGCAAGGGCGACAAATAGCCAAATATTTTGTGAAACAAACTCCATAAACATCTTTTATTCACCTTCCGAAATCTTAAACGGAGTGATTTTAACAGCGAAACCCGAT
>JALUXI010000189.1 GCA_027019045.1 Piscirickettsiaceae bacterium
TGGATTATCAGTTTACCGCCCATGTGGAAGCGGAATTTGATTTGATTGCGCAAGGCAAGGAGTCTTGGCAGGAGATGTTGGAAGCCTTTTATCAGCAGTTCCACCCGAAAGTGGAAGCGGCTGAAGAGGTGAGTCGTGAAGAGGCGGGGCAGTCTCGTCCTTTGGGGAATGATCCGAAAACGGGCAAGCCGATGTTTGTCAAAATTGGGCGATTTGGCCCCTATGTGCAGTTGGGCGATGGCGAAAATGATGAGAAGCCGACCTTTGCCAGCTTAAAACCAGGGCAGAAGATGGATACGCTCAAGCTGGAAGATGCACTGGAGCTGTTTAAACTGCCTCGTAAAGTGGGTGAGATGCCAGAAGATTTCAGTGCCGAAGCAGTTGATGGTTCGGTGTTTAAGGTGGAAAAAGGGCAAGAATTGATTGCCAAGCAAGGCCCTTTTGGCCCCTATCTTGAGTATGGTCCTAAACTGTATGCCCCGATTAAAGGCTATGATCCTTTAAGTATTACGCTGGATGAAGCCGTAGATGTGGTGAAAACCAAAATTCAGGCGGATGCCGATAAGATTGTGAAAACTTTCCCAGGGACGGATGTCAAAATTCTGAAAGGGCGTTGGGGGCCTTACATTACCGATGTATCAACCAAGAAAAACGCCAAAATCGCCAAGGATGAAGATCCGTTGAAGTTGAGCTTAGAGGAGTGCCAAAAACGCTTGGAAGAAGCCCCCGAGCCAAAACGCAGAGGGCGTAAAGCGGCGGCGAAAAAAACAACTGCTAAAAAAGCAACAACTAAAAAGGCAACGAAAAAGACCACAACCAAGAAAACGACAACCCGAAAGACTTCGGCGAAAAAGTAGTGTTGTGTGAAAGTGATAAAAAGGAAAAGTGATTGATGAAACAGCAGATTCAGCAGATTTTAACCCAAGTAGTTGAGCAGTTAAAAGCCGACGAAGTCTTACCTGCAGAGGTTACTCCTCGTATTGTGGTGGAGAATACGCGAGATAAAAGTCATGGCGATTTTGCCACTAATTTAGCCATGATGTTGGCGAAACCTGCTGGGGTGCCCCCCCGTGCTTTAGCAGAGAAGATTGTGGCGTTGATTGCGATTGAAGGTGTCGTTGAGAAGGTGGAAATTGCGGGGCCTGGGTTTATTAACTTCTTTGTGAAAGAGGGTGCTAAGTTTGCGGTGGTGCCACAGATTTTAGCGCAGAAGTCAGATTTTGGTCGCTGCAATGTGGGTGAAGGACAATCGGTTTTAGTGGAGTTTGTTTCCGCCAACCCCACAGGGCCTTTGCATGTTGGACATGGACGGGGTGCGGCTTATGGCGATAGCTTGAGCAATCTGCTGTCGGTTGCTGGTTATCAGGTGGAGCGGGAGTATTATGTGAATGATGCAGGGCGGCAGATGGATATTCTGGCGACTTCTGTCTGGTTGCGTTATTTAGAGTTGTGCGGTGAAGAGATTGTTTTTCCTACCAATGGTTACAAAGGTGACTATGTTTATGAGATTGCAGAGTCGATTAAACAAGCTGAAGGTGAGTTGCTTCGCAAACCTGCTTTTGAGGTCTTTGCAGGCTTACCCGCAGATGCCCCTGAAGGCGACAAAGAGATCTATATTGATGCCTTGATTGAGAAGGCAAAACACCTGCTCATCCCCGAACAGTATCGTTTGGTGTTTGATACCGCATTAAATGCCATTTTGGCGGATATTCGTGAAGATCTCGGTGAGTTTGGCGTACATTTTGATACTTGGTTCTCCGAGCGTTCTTTAATGGACAGCGGCGTCATTGATGCGGCGATTGAGAAGTTGCAACAGGCAGGCAAAATTTATGAGAAAAATGGGGCTTTGTGGTTCCGCTCGACC
>JALUXI010000190.1 GCA_027019045.1 Piscirickettsiaceae bacterium
GACCTTGCAGCGAATCAATCAAAGCCTGTTGGCATAATTCCTTGAAACCTTGGTCTCCTTTATGAACCCTTTATAAAGGAGACGATTATGCGTTTTTTCATCGGTATTCAATTTTTGATGGATTGGATGGTTGAGCATTTTGCTTGGCTATCCAGTTTGGCTCTGCGTTTGTATCTTGTGCCCGTGTTTTGGGTAGCGGGGATGCATAAGGTGGAATCGTTTGAGGACATTGTAGCATGGTTTGGGAATCCCGAATGGGGCTTGGGGTTGCCTTTCCCTGAGTTGATGGCTTTTTTAGCGACCGCTTCTGAAGTGGGTGGGGCAGTGCTATTGGCACTTGGATTAGGTGTTCGGTATGTTTCTATCCCTTTAATGATCACAATGCTGGTGGCGGCCTTTTCTGTACATTGGCAAAATGGCTGGCAGTCGGTGGTTGATTTGATGTCACCTTGGGCAAGTCCAAATGCAGCAGAGGCGATTGCTCGCATCAATGAGTTGAGAGACCAACTACGAGAGGCGGGAACCTATGAGTACTTTACTGAGTATGGTGGGATTGTGATCAGTAATAATGGGATAGAATGGGCGGCCACCTATTTTGTGATGCTGTTGGCCCTGTTCTTTTTAGGCGGTGGTCGCTATATCAGCGTCGACTATTGGATAAGAAATCGTTTTATGGAAAGTGCCAATGTCTGATTAAAACAGAATTTTTCTTTTGACAAAAGGAAGGAATAGATAAGGTCACATTGCGTGGCCTTTTTGTTTTTTTTAATAAGCAGTGCTGTGCGGGATATCTTATAATATCGTTCTTATTTTTTAGTTGGGATTGCCATGAGTTGGTTTAAGCGTTATCTGATTGCGGGCTTATTGGTTTGGTTACCGCTGGGTGTGACAATTGCCGCACTCATTTTTTTAGTCAATCTATTTGATCAGAGTCTATTGCTGCTACCCACTCAGTTAAGACCTGAAACTTGGTTGGGTTTCCGTATTCCAGGACTGGGGATTATTTTATCTTTGGTCATTATTCTGTTTACGGGGATGTTTGTCGCGAACTTCCTAGGGAATCGCATTATGCGAGTATGGGAGCGTTTTCTCTCCAAAATCCCTTTGGTACGCTCTATCTATTCGGCGGTTAAACAGATAGCGGAAGCGATCTTCGGATCAGGTTCGCAAACCTTTCAAAAAGCCTATTTGATTCAATACCCTCGAAATGGGCTGTGGACATTGGCGTTTCAAACCAGCGAGTCACAGGGAGAGGCGCAGTATAAAACGGGATTGAATGAGGTCATTAACCTGTTTGTGCCGACAACACCCAATCCCACATCAGGCTTTTTTATTATGGCCTCTAAAAATGAGATTATTGAGTTGGAAATGCCCGTGGATGATGCGCTCAAAATGGTCATCTCCGGTGGGGTGGTGGTGCCTGAGTGGCACGCAGACAGTACAGAAAAAGAGGTGTCTGCGATGCAACCCCTTCCAGCTTCACTGAATACAGAATCATCAAACACAGAAACAAAAGCTTGAGAGTTGGCACATCGTGTGATCCTCTCAGATTAAATTTTATAAGGTAAGAAAAGCAATGCGTACACACTATTGTGGAGAAGTAACAGAAACTCTTTTAGGCCAAACCGTCACAGTTGCAGGTTGGGTACACCGTCGTCGAGATCATGGTGGGGTTATTTTTATCGATTTACGAGATCGTGAAGGGTTGGTGCAGGTGGTGGTGAATCCTGATACGCCTGAAATTTTTGAAAAGGCAGAACACCTGCGGGTTGAGTGTGTATTGAAAATTACTGGTTTGGTGCGTGAGCGTCCAGAAGGGACGATTAACCCCAATATGAAAACGGGGCAGATTGAAATCTTGGCACAAGACTTAGATGTTTTGAGTATGGCAGAGCCGATTCCTTTTCAGTTGGATGATAAAAATATTTCTGAAGAGGTACGCCTGAAGTATCGTTATATCGATTTGCGTCGTGATGAGATGCAAGACACCATGATGTTGCGTTATAAGGTCACGCGCTCCATGCGTCGTTATCTGGATGATAACGGTTTTATTGATATGGAAACGCCGATTTTGACTAAATCCACCCCTGAAGGGGCGAGAGATTACTTGGTGCCAAGTCGTACCCATCAAAATAAATTCTTTGCATTGCCCCAGTCCCCCCAGCTGTTTAAGCAGCTGTTAATGATGTCTGGGTTTGATCGCTATTATCAAATTACCCGCTGCTTCCGTGATGAAGATTTACGAGCAGACCGTCAGCCTGAATTTACCCAGCTGGATATTGAGACTTCATTCCTCGATGAAAATGGCGTGATGGCGCTGATGGAAGGCTTGACCAAAACCATCTTTAAGGAAGGCATTGGCGTAGAGTTCAATGAAGACTTCCCTAGAATGCCTTATGCTGAAGCAATTCGTCGTTTCGGGATTGATCGCCCTGATTTGCGTATTCCATTAGAGTTGGTCGATGTAGCCGATCTATTGCAGGATATTGAATTTAAAGTCTTTGCAGGTCCTGCTAAGGATCCCAAAGGGCGTGTAGCGGCATTGAAAGTGCCTGGGGGTGCAAAGCTGACCCGTAAAGAGATTGATGAATACACTAAGTTCGTCGGTATCTATGGCGCAAAAGGCTTGGCGTATATTAAAGTCAATGACTTGTCCGCTGGCTTGGACGGTTTGCAGTCGCCAATTGTGAAGTTCTTCCCAGACCAAGTGATGGAGATTATGCAACGAGTGGAAGCGAAAGATGGCGACATTGTCTTCTTTGGTGCGGACAAAGCCAAGGTGGTGAATGAGGCTTTAGGTGCGTTGCGTGTCAAAATTGGTGAAGATTTAAATATGCTGACGCAGAAGTGGGCACCTGTTTGGGTGGTCGATTTCCCGATGTTTGAAGAGGACGAAAAGACCGCTCGCATGACAGCAATTCACCATCCGTTCACCCAGCCTAAAGCGACGACAGAAGAGATTTTAAATCACAAAAATCCCGAGCAGATGCTCTCTCGTGCCTATGATTTGGTCATCAATGGTATCGAAGTGGGAGGCGGGTCTGAGCGTATCCACGATACCAATATGCAGGCGGCGGTGTTTAAGTTACTTGGCATTTCGGATGAAGAAGCAGAAGATAAGTTTGGTTTCCTATTGGAGGCTTTGAAGTACGGCTGCCCACCACACGCTGGAATGGCATTTGGACTAGATCGATTGGTGATGTTGATGGCAGATCGTGAGTCGATTCGTGATGTGATCGCCTTCCCGAAAACACAGTCGGCCGCTTGTCCTTTGACTGAAGCCCCAGGTACAGTTAGCAATGATCAGCTTAAAGAGCTCGGGTTGCGTTTTCGTAAAGGGTTGGAGCAAGCTTAATGCAAGCAGTGGATGAGGCTTTGCCTCAAACTTTGCAAAGTCGCATTGACCGTTTGGCGAAAGAAGCAAAAACGGCACCTTGGTTGACGAATGCGCAAAAGCAAGTCTTAAAAGAGAAAATCAAGCAATTGCTTGAGGCTAAAAATGCCCAGTTGGTCGCACACTATTATGTGGATGATGACCTGCAAGCCTTGGCAGAAGAGACAGGTGGCAAGGTGGCTGACTCTTTGGAGATGGCGAATTTCGGTGCACAAAGTGATGCAGAAATGTTGGTCGTTTGCGGTGTGCGGTTTATGGGGGAGACAGCCAAAATCCTCTCGCCTGAAAAACGCATTCTCATGCCTGATCTTGATGCGACTTGCTCTTTAGATTTAAGTTGCCCAGCAGATGCATTCGCTGAATTTTGCGCGCAGTATCCCGACCATAAAGTGGTGGTTTATGCCAATACCAGTGCAGAGGTGAAAGCCATTGCTGATTGGGTGGTGACTTCGGGGAATGCTTTGCAGATTGTTCGCCATCTTAAAGAGCAGGGTGAAAAAATTATTTGGGCACCCGATCGTCATTTGGGGCACTGGATTGAAAAAGAGACGGGCATTGAGATGATTCGCTGGCAGGGTCACTGCATTGTGCATGATGAGTTTGAAACTTTCGAGCTGGAACAACTCAAAGCGAAACACCCTGATGCCAAGGTGTTGGTGCACCCTGAATCTCCCGCTGCGGTCGTCGATTTAGCGGATATAGTGGGTTCGACAAGAGTGATGATTGAGGCGGTGCAGAAGATGCCAGATCAGAAGTTTATCGTGGCGACTGATTATGGTATTTTTTATAAAATGCAGCAGTTGGTACCCAAAAAACAGCTGATGATTGCACCTACGGGTTCTCAAGAAAAACAGTGTCAAAGTTGTGCGCACTGCCCTTGGATGGCGATGAACAGTTTGGAAAATTTGGTACTCTGTTTAGAGCAGGAAACGGGTGAGATTTTGTTGGATGAAACCGTTCGCCAACAGGCACTTGCCTCAATTGAAAGAATGTTAGACTTCTCTCGTCAACAAGGATTGGTCGCATCAAATCAGCCTCAAAACACAAGCAGGACTGAGGATTTTGGCAAAATTTAAGCAAATGCCCGAAAGAATTTTAGGCATTGACCCTGGTTCTAGAAAAACGGGTTTTGGCTTGATTGAATCGGGGCGTTATCACCCTCGTTATTTGGTGAGTGGTGTGATTCGAGTGGAGAAACTGGAAAGTGCGGAGCGATTGAAAAATATTTTTCAGTCGGTGACCCAAATTATCGAACAGTATCAGCCGACAGTGATGGCAATTGAAAAGGTGTTTGTGCATAAAAATCCCAACAGTGCGATCGTGCTAGGGCAAGCCAGAGGGGTGATTTTATGTGCGGCGGCTTTAAAAGAGATTCCTATTTTGGAGTATTCACCCACTCAAATAAAAAGTACGATTGTCGGAAAAGGCCATGCGGGGAAACAGCAAATTCAGTATATGGTGCAGACGCTGTTAAAGTTGACTGAATCACCACAAGAAGATGCAGCCGATGCACTGGCCTGTGCTTTGTGCCACGACCGTTACCACTCACTAGGGATTGATCCCGCCAGTTTACAGAAAGGAACCCATTTTTAGATGATTGGCTTTTTAAGAGGGACTTTGGTCAGCAAACAGCCACCTTTGTTGGTATTGGATGTGCATGGTGTCGGCTATGAGGTGGAAGCACCAATGAGTACTTTTTATCTTCTTGAGTCTCAATCGACGGATGAGGTCAAGCTTTTAACCCATATGCATGTACGAGAAGATGCAATGTTGTTGTATGGGTTTGCCACTGAAGAAGAGCGGCTGCTGTTTCGTTTACTGTTAAAAGTGAATGGGGTTGGTGCCAAAATGGCCTTAGCCATCCTTTCGTCAATGTCTGTGGTTGAATTTTGTGGCTGTGTCACGCAAGATGATGTGGTGGGATTGACACGGATTCCAGGCGTCGGTAAAAAAACCGCTGAGCGCTTATTGATCGAGATGCGGGACAAATTAAAAGATCAAGCATTACTGCAAACGCAAACGACTCAAACGCAGAGCGAAGCAGCGAAGCCAGCCAGTGTGGATGTGGTCAGCTCGGCGGTGGCGGCATTGATTGGTTTGGGATATAGCCTGCAACAGGCAGAAAGTTTGTTGGCGAAGGTGGATACCACAGGGCTGAGCTTGGAAGAAGTGATTAAACAAGCACTGCGGCAGGTGAAATTGTGATTGAGACAGATCGCATTGTCGGCAATATTGAAACCGAAGAGGATATGTATGTTGCCCCTTCTGTTCGCCCAGCGCATATTGACGAGTACATTGGTCAAACGGCTGTGCGTGAGCAGCTTTCGATGTCGATTGCGGCAGCAAAAATGCGGGGTGAACATCTTGATCATGTCCTGCTTTATGGTCCCCCAGGACTGGGGAAAACGACCCTTGCGAATATTGTTGCTCATGAAATGGGAGTGAAGTTACGCCAAACTTCAGGGCCCGTGATTGAAAAACCTGGGGATTTGGCCGCCATTTTGACACGCCTTGAACCTAATGATGTGCTGTTTATCGATGAGATTCACCGTTTAAGCCCCGTAGTAGAAGAGGTGCTTTATCCAGCGATGGAAGATTTTCAGTTGGATATCGTGATTGGCGAAGGACCCGCCGCACAGAGTGTGAAAATTGACCTGCCGCCTTTTACCTTAGTCGGGGCGACCACAAGAGCAGGTTTATTGACTTCGCCTTTACGAGATCGCTTTGGGATAGTTCAAAGGTTAGAATTTTATTCGGTCGCAGAGTTGACTCAAATTGTTCAGCGTTCTGCATTGATTTTAGGTATTGAGGCAGAATTGTCAGGGGCGGAAGAGGTGGCTCGTCGCTCTCGTGGCACCCCTCGAATTGCCAATCGTTTATTACGAAGGGTAAGAGACTATGCGCAGGTGAAAGGCAATGGCGTGATTACCCAACCGATTGCGGCGGCGGCATTAGATATGCTAGAGGTAGATCCATTGGGATTAGATAAGATGGATCGCCGCATGATGCAACTGATGATTGAAAAATTTGATGGCGGCCCTGTTGGTATTGACAGTTTAGCCACGGCTTTAGGTGAAGAGCGAGGCACGATTGAAGATGTGATTGAGCCTTTTTTGGTACAACACGGTTTTTTGATGCGTACACCCAGAGGGCGTATCGCCACTCCCCACGCTTATACCCATTTAGGAATCCCTCAAAGAGAAAGTAACGATGAATGATGCAAATTTAATTGAAATTATGCTCCATGCCAGCCCTGTGGTGCAGGCGGTGATTATTCTATTGGCTGTGATGTCTATTTTAGCGTGGACAGTTGCTTTAGCTAAAAACTATCAGCTACGCAAAGCCGCTAAAGAGGCGAACGATTTTCAAAAAAAATTCGATGAAACCAATGACTTGACGCAACTTTATTATGAGTTGAATGAATCGAATAGCTGGGGAATGAGCAAACTTTTTGAAGCAGGTTATCAAGAGTTTGTGCGCTTAAAAAAACAAGGTGTAAGTGATACAGCAGACTTATTGGCTGGTACTCAAAGAGCGATGAAAGTGGCTTTTTCCAAAGAGGCAGAAGATTTGGAGTCTCAGTTGCCTACCTTGGCAACAGTTGGCTCTTCAGCACCTTATATTGGGCTTTTCGGTACGGTATGGGGAGTGATGCACGCTTTCCAATCATTAGGCAATATTCAACACGCCACGCTGGCGGCAGTCGCCCCTGGTATTGCTGAGGCATTGATTGCGACCGCTATTGGTCTGTTTGCGGCCATTCCCGCCGTCATCGCTTTTAACAACCTAAGTAGTAAAGCGGATAAGGTCTTGGGACAGTATGAGATTTTTGCTGATGGCTTCCTGACGGTGATTCAGCGCCAAGCACATCTGTTATCCAAAAATAGCGAAACCGCTTAAGCGGGAGGGCGAGGATGAAACAATCAACCTTTCGTCGAAGTAGTATGGGGCGTAAAAAATTGATGGCAGAGATCAATGTCGTTCCCTATATTGATGTCACTTTGGTGCTCTTGATTATTTTCATGGTCACTGCACCGATTGTCCAGCAGGCGGTGACGGTCGACCTTCCTCAAACCCCTATCATCAAAAAACAGGCGAGTCAGGCAGCGATTGAGCCGTTTGTGATTACGGTAACCAAAGAGGGACTTTATCGCACCAGTGCGCACCCTAATGTGATTCTTAATCAAAGGGAGTTGGCTCAGTTAGTCGCAGAGACGATGGCTCGTAGTCAACTCAATCCAGATCAACCGATTTATATTCAAGGCGATAGAGCTGCGCCTTATGGTAAGGTGGTGCATCTGTTTACCTTACTTAAGGCGAACGGGGTGCAGCAAGTCTCACTGATGACGGAACCTGAGTCATGATTAAATTTATTCTTAAGCACCCTTGGGCATTCAGCATGGCAATGCTTCTGCATGCGGGGTTGATTGGACTCTTTGTTTGGCAGACTGAAGCAGAAAAGCCAATGGCATTGTCAGCGTCGACCAAACAGACAGCAGTGCCGAAAACAACCGAACCGGTGGAAGCAGTCAAGCATGCACAATCAGTGATGGCGCTTGAGAAGCCGATGAAAACCTTTACGGTCGACAGCCGTTTGGTTCAACAGCAGTTGGCGAAAATAAAACAAGAACAGGCCGCAAAATTAGCCGAGCAGAAGCGGATACTGCAGCAGGCAGAAAAAGAGAAGAAACACCTCGCTGAAATCAAAAAACGCCAAGCGATTGAGAAACGCAAAGCGGAGCTCGCGCGAAAAAGAGCGCTGGCAGAAAAACGCAAAGCGGAGTTGGCTCGGAAGAAAGCGTTGGCTGAGAAACGAAAAGAGCAGCTGGCACGAAAAAAAGCCCTAGAAGCGAAGCGACAAGTTGAATTGGCGAAAAAGAAAACCGAGCAGTTAAAGAAAAAAGCGGAAGCCCAAAAACGCCAAGCTCTCCTTGCCGCTAAGAAAGCCGCAGAAGAAAAAGAGAAAGCGAAAAAAGAGGCGGCTCGCTTATTGGCAGAGGCGAAGAAAAAACGCGCTTTAGAAGAGGCAAAGCGCAAGCAGCTTGAGGCGGAAATTAAGCGCAAAGCGGAAGAGAAGAAGAAATTAGAACAAGCCGCGATTTTGGCGAAGTTGCAGCAAGAGCAAGCGGCGGAAGAGGCTGCCCTCCAGCGGCAGATGGAAGAGGAGGCTGCTAAACGGCGTGAAGCGCAACGCCGTAAACAGTTACAAAGTTTAAGACAGGTGTATATCTCCTCTATTGCCGCCAAGGTGAAAGAGAGTTGGCGGACACCAGCGAAGGTGTCGGATAAAGCGCAGTGTGAATTGGCAATTACGCAAACGCCTGAAGGGAATGTCAGCAGCGTGAAGGTGTTAAACTGTAACCGTTACACCAGTCCACAATTTAAAAAGGCGGCCGAAGATGCCGTTTATCGTGCTCAACCCTTGCCTAAACCGCCAGAAAAAGAGCTGTTTGAACGCAATATTCGATTTATTTTTAAGCCATAAAACTACTTTAGGATAAAAGAGAAATGAGCTACTTTAGAAAGCTTTTATTTGTCATGCTGAGCTGGATGTGGGTGGTGCCTGCCCAAGCGACTTTGACCATTGAGATCAATGAAAGTTACGAGAATGCCGTGCCCATCGGGATTCTGCCTTTTGAATGGCAAGGGTTGAAACCCAATGAACCCCTTCCAGAGGCGTTGGGAGAGGTGATTTCGGGAGATATGTTACGGAGTGGAAAGTTTCGTCCTATTGCCGAAGAAAAGTTACCGCAGATTCCTCATCAACTGAGTGAGATTGATTACCCAGCCTGGCGTCAGATGGATGTCGATAATATTTTAATGGGCAAAATCAAAGAGACCGCACCAGGTGTGTACCAAGTGGATATGCGTTTTGTCGATATTTTGAGAAAAAAACAGGTCATTGGCAAACGGTGGAATGGCGTGCCAAAACGATTATTGCGTAATGTCGCACATCAAATCAGTGATTTGATTTATCAAGAGCTCACTGGTGTGAAAGGTGCGTTTAATACGCGGATCGCTTATGTGGTGTTGAAAAAAGTAGGGGGGCGTAAAGTCTATACCCTAAATATTTCAGACTCAGATGGTGCGAATGAGCAACCTATTTTGATCTCCAATGAACCGATTATGTCGCCTGCTTGGTCACCTGATGGGAAAAAATTGGCCTATGTCTCTTTTGAAAATGGTCGGTCGGAAATTTTTATGCAGACGATTGATGGTAAACAGCGTGTGAAACTCGCAGGCTTTAAGGGCATCAATGGTGCGCCTGCTTTTTCACCCGATGGAAAACAGTTGGCTTTGACGCTCTCCAAAGATGGCAGTGCCGATATTTATCTGATGGATTTAAAAACGCTCAAAATTACCCGTCGTCTGACGAAACACTGGGCGATTGAGACCGAAGCGGCTTGGGCGCCGAGCGGACACTCTCTATTTTTTAACTCTGACCGTCGTAAACAGCCACAGATTTTTCAGGTATTCTTAGATACGGGTGAGACCAGAAGGGTGACTTTTCAAGGAAAATATAACGCCAATCCTGATGTTTCACCCGATGGTCGTTACTTAGCGATGGTACATGCCCCAGGGGGAGAAGGCTATCATATTGGCCTATTGGATCTGTTTACCAATGAATTTACCGTCTTAACGAATACCATGTTAGATGAATCGCCTTCATTTGCACCCAATGGAGAGATGATTCTTTACGCAATGAACAAAAATGGGAAAGGGGAATTGGCGGTGGTTGCGATTGATGGAAAGACTTCGACCACCTTGAGTGTAAAAGATGGTCAAGTCAGAGAACCCGCTTGGGGACCTTATAATCAATAAGAGAGTATAAAGATGAAAAAGTTTTGGATACGCACATTGATATTTACCCCGATTTTAGGTTTAACGGCTTGTGGAGGGGGACAGAATATAAAACCCGATGGTGGTCAGGAAGAAGCACCGACAGCCGTGCAGGAGACGAAAAAAACGCCTGTATGGCATTATGGAAAACCTGATGAGGGGAATGAAAGTAAGGTCAAAGTGGTAGGTGTTCAAACGCCAGAGCAGTTACCTGAAGGACAATCATTAGGTGCAGAGGAATTACCCGAAGAAGATTCAACTAAAGTGGCGACTCAAGTGGATGTGCCGATCACATTTGAACCCATCATCTACTTTGATTATGACAATGATGTTTTATCAGAAGAAGCAGTGAAGACTGTTCAACATTATGCTCAAATGTTACTTGATGATCCGATGAAACGAGTGCGCTTATTGGGATATACCGATGAAAGAGGAACCCCCGATTATAATTTAGCTTTGGCTGAACGTCGAGCTAAAGCAGTAGAGCAGGTCATGGTGGTATTTGGTGTTAACCCTGACCGAATTGAAGTGATCAGCTATGGTGAAGAAAAGCCTGCTGTGGAAGGTCATAATGAAGCGGCTTGGGCAAAAAACCGTCGTGTA
>JALUXI010000191.1 GCA_027019045.1 Piscirickettsiaceae bacterium
CGATAGAAGAAGGTCAAAAGCAGGGTGCGAATGTGGGAGCCATCCACATCAGCATCGGTCATGATGATAATGCGGTGATATCGTAATTTATCTGGGTTGTACTCTTCATGTCCAATCCCACAGCCGAGAGCAGTAATCAGGGTGCCGACTTCGGCAGAGCTGATCATTTTGTCAAAACGGGCTTTCTCCACATTGAGGATTTTCCCTTTTAGCGGCAGAATCGCTTGGGTACGGCGATCTCGTCCTTGTTTGGCGGAACCGCCCGCAGAGTCCCCCTCCACGAGGTAAAGTTCTGAAAGGGCGGGGTCTTTTTCTTGGCAGTCGGCCAGTTTACCAGGCAGTCCTGCAATATCGAGCGCCCCTTTTCGACGAGTCATCTCACGGGCTTTGCGAGCGGCTTCTCGGGCACGGGCGGCATCGATGATTTTGCCAAAAATCGCTTTGGCTTCGGCGGGATTTTCTAGCAGGAATTCCGCCAGCTTTTCATTCATGGTGGTCTCTACCGCCGATTTGACTTCGGAAGAGACCAGCTTATCTTTGGTCTGGGAGGAGAATTTGGGGTCAGGCACCTTGACAGAAATGACAGCGGCCAAGCCTTCTCGAGCATCATCACCCGAGATATTCATTTTGTATTTTTTGGCCAGCCCTTCTTTTTCCGCATACTGGTTAAGCGTACGGGTCAATGCCGCACGGAAACCTGAAAGGTGGGCACCCCCATCTCGTTGGGGGATGTTGTTGGTGAAAGGGTAGATGGCTTCTTGGTAAGCATCTGACCATTGCATCGCCACTTCCACCACAATACCGTCTTTTTCAGTGGAATAGTGGAAAATCTTTTTATGAATGGGGTTTTTATTTTGATTGATGTATTCGACAAACGCTTTAATCCCACCGTCGTATTCAAACACTTCATGGCGATCATCTCGCTTGTCAATCAACTCAATGTGAATGCCTGAGTTGAGGAACGCCAGCTCTCGAATGCGTTTGAGCAGTTGGTTGTAGTCAAATTCGGTAATGGCAAAGATCTCTTTGCTCGGCCAGAAGCGGATTTCAGTCCCCGTTTCATCGGTGTCGCCCACCGCTTCCAGTGGTTTGACAGGCACACCTAATAAATAGGTCTGTTTCCAGATTTTGCCTTCTCGTTTAATGGTCAGCTCTAGTTTTTCTGACAGGGCATTGACCACCGAGACTCCCACCCCGTGCAGCCCCCCCGAGACTTTATAGGAGTTATCATCAAACTTTCCACCTGCATGGAGCACGGTGAGGATGACCTCTGCGGCGGACACCCCTTCTTCTTCCATAATCCCGACAGGAATACCTCGACCATTATCGCTGACAGAAACGGAACCATCCGTATGAATGGTCACAATAATGGTGTCGCAATGCCCCGCCAAGGCTTCATCAATGGAGTTGTCAACGACTTCGAACACCATATGGTGCAAGCCTGAGCCATCATCAGTGTCCCCAATGTACATACCAGGGCGTTTGCGAACGGCATCGAGGCCTTTAAGGACTTTAATCGAATCGGCACCGTAGTCTTGGGTGTTTTCTGTTGCGTTTTCTGCAGAATTAGGAAGGGTGGCTTCGCTCATAGAGGTCTTTTTTGTTTGTATGATAATTAAGGAATTATAGCACAAAAAGAGGCTTTATTTTCAGCTAGAATAGTGCGGGTTAATCGGTATAAGGAGTAGGATTTTGAAAGTAGCCGTAAAAGTTTTAGATGCCCGTTTGGGTAAAGAGATTCCGATGCCGCATTATGGGACAGCTGGCTCGGCAGGGTTGGATTTACGGGCGTGCTTGGAGCAGGATTTGGTGTTGCAACCTGGACAGACGGAATTGATTCCCACAGGGATGGCGATTC
>JALUXI010000192.1 GCA_027019045.1 Piscirickettsiaceae bacterium
ATGGATGGACAGATCAGTGTGAAAAGTAAAGAAAACAAAGGCAGCACCTTTACCCTTACGATCAAGCTTCCTCAAACTGACAAAACCAATGAAATGGCACCTGAACATTTCAAATTGATAGATACCGTCAAAGAGATCCCCTCTCCTCCTCAAACACCTACAAAACCACCCCTCTCCCAAGAGAAAAAATGTAAACTAATAAATCAATTGCGCGATTATATTCAGTCTCATCAGGCAAAAGATGCCAAGAATACTGTAAAAGAAATACTCACTCACCAACTTGAAGAAAATACACGCCATTTTTATACTTCTATGCTTAAAATTCTTCAGCAAAGACAGTATAAATTGGCTTTGGAGATGATAGATGACGAAACCAACCATTCTCGCCGTTGACGACACGATAGAAAACCTAGATGTTTTAGAAACACTCCTTGAAGAATACAGATTTTTAGACGCAACCAATGGGCCTGATGCCATCGAACTGGCTAAAACCCAACCTATCGATCTAATTTTATTAGACATCATGATGCCCAAAATGAATGGATTTGAAGTGGCAAAAATCCTAAAATCTGATGAAAAAACTCAGGAAATTCCTATTATTTTTCTTACTGCCCGTAACGATGAAAAGGCGATTGAAAAGGCCTATACACTCGGTGCGGCAGACTATATTAGCAAACCATTTCTGCCTAAAGAGTTACTTGCACGGGTTAAAAAGGAGCTGCGTATTCATGCACTGATTCAAAAGCTGGAAAACCTCGCTTCACGAGATGAACTGACCCAACTCTATAATCGTCGTTTCTTTTACGAGAGTGCCAATAAGATGATTGAATATGCCAAAAGACACAATCATCCTCTTAGTATCATTATGCTTGATATTGATCACTTCAAATTAGTCAACGATACCTTTGGTCATGCGAATGGAGATTTAGTTTTAAAATCCTTATCTCAAACAATGGAAGCCACACAAAGAAAAAGTGATACTATCGTGCGCCTAGGAGGTGAAGAGTTTGCTATCCTTCTCCCCGATACAAATGAAGAACAAGCCATTCAAATAGCAGAAAAACTCCGACATAAAATTGAACAAACCCCAGTTAATCTCACCACTGATAACGAAATCAACTATACCATTAGCTTAGGCGTTTCTCAGATCAATACCTTAACAGACAAAAACATTGATGATAGCCTACAAAGAGCGGACGAGGCACTTTATCGCGCCAAAGAGAAGGGAAGAAACAATGTACAAAGCACTCACTTTAAAAGCTAGTAACTGCTCAGATTACCTCTAAAATTTATCAATTCAAGGCAAAAATGTTCGTTCCGTAAATGACCATTTTCCAACGCAGAAGTGGTAGATTTCAGGGGGAGCTGAATGGTTACAAAAGGTAAAGTGTAAAATCTTGTGGCAAATAATCCTCTCTGAGCCGAACCTCTTTTGCAAAACCTTCACAAAATGACTTCATTTCCACAGGGTCAAACGCTTGCAAATTATCTGCTTTAGCCATGCGTTCATCTCTGGCATCTAAGAGATTCAAGGTCACCCCAAATTTAGCCACTCGATAAGCCTCTTGAATCGTCGCTTTGGCATAAGCTTCACTGTTCTCAAAGGGTTCGTTTAATGAACCTGATAGCATCACCAAATCAAACTGCCCTGTTTCAAAAGCAAAATCCGCTAACTCACCTTGTTGAACCTGAATACCAGGGTATTGAAAGCCCGCACTCTCAACCATAGCGGGGGCCACATCAATGCCAAAATATTCAAACGCTGGCCATGTACCTTTTTTGGTTTGTTGCTGTAAAAAAGGATACAGATCCCCAAAGCCACAACCCACATCAAGAATAGAGAGCTTTTCAGGCAAGTGGTTCAGCTGATGAATAATCTCTGATAACACCTCAAAGCGCACCTGCTGCACTTCCCTATTCTGCCAAAACAAGGCTTTAGGCTGATAGCCAAAATGCTCAATCGCCACTTGATGCCGTATTTGGATTCTTTTTCGCTCCTTTTCAGGTAACTTCATCCTCAACGCCCCGCTTCCATCTGTTTTAACCAATCGAGTTCCGCTTCACTAAAACCTGCCTTTCGCCGTGCTTCATAATTAAAAGGCCCTCTCAGTTGTCCATGAAAATAGTCATTTAAGAGCTGCTGAAACAGGACAAAAGGATTTTCTCCTCGCTGCTCACACAGATAGCGAAACCAACGAGTCCCCACCTCCACATGACCTATTTCATCATGCAGTAACACCTTTAAAATCTCTACCCCTCGTTTATCCCCCACGGCTCGTAACTTCTGAATCATATCGGGCGTAACATCCAAGCCTCTTGCTTCTAGCGTTCGTGGCACCAAGGCCATTCTTACCAGCACATCATGATCCGTTTCATAGGTACTCTGCCAGAGTCCATTATGGGCTGGAAAGTCACCGTAGGCATACCCCAACTCAGCTAAATGCTCCCGCACCATTTGAAAATGGTAAGCCTCTTCTGTCGCTACTCTGAGCCAATCGACATAATATAGAATCGGCATCTGCTGAAAACGATAGAGGGCATCCAAGGCTAAATTGATGGCATTAAACTCAATATGGGTAATCGCATGCATCAAAGCTGCCAACCCCTCTTTGGAGCCCAATTTGCGTTTAGGCAAATCCTTTGGCGGCACCAGTTTGGGCAAGGATGGACGACCTGGATCGGGAATCCGTACTGTCTCAATCGGGGTCATCGCATAGCGGTCTTGGGAGAAAGATTGGGAGAGCAGATCCAGCTGATGAATCTTCCCATCCACATCATCATTCATTAAACAGTCATACACCGCTGCAAAAAAATTAGGCATGGTCATTTTTATCCAAGTTCAGAGAGTTGAAAACAAAAAAGCCAGCAAACGCTGGCTTCTTAGAAATAATCAGTTGTGAATTATCTCTTAGTGCTTACCATAGTAAGCTGCTTGTAGGTATGGTACACCTTTAAACTGTTTTGCATCGATAGCAGAGAACAATTTGGCCCACTTAGCACGATCATCTTTGCTCATAACATAAGAAGGATTTAAGGCTTTACCTTTAAGCTTATCCGCATATTTCGCTTCAATTTTGCTTAACTCACCATAGCACTGTTCAACTGTGGTTTTTTGCTTAAGTGCTTGTGCAGCATCTTTACCTTTTGCTTTAGTAGTAGAGATGATGTTGTTTGCATCCGCAATACAATCATCATATACAGAAGCTTGTACATTCATAGAAGCGGCAGCAATGGCTGCAACAAATAGGGCTTTAATAGAGTGTTTCATTCAATCTCTCCAAAATTTGGAACTTGGGGGTTAATGTTTTTAACAGTGCTATTCTGCCGTTTTTGCCTACACTTTGCAAGCAAAAATCAGCGTTTAGCCATTAGAAAATAATTAAATACTTATAAGTTATTTTTATGTTTTAACCTCATAACGGGCGAGCATCCACCAGACCTTTAACACCAATAAGCAAATCACCACAAATAAGATTTGGGACAGCCCGTGCAATTGGGCAAAATCACGCCAGAGTGGAGACGCTTTGGAAAGTACCTCTCCATATTGAGTGAAAGACTGCTGCTTAATGGCTTGCATTTTGGGCGAAATAATCAACAGTTGAACGATTTCTATCAGCAAAATCATTAAGAAATGCAAATGAAACCGCCATTTTAACATTGCCGTCTGACAAGTCGAAATATAACGCCATAGCAGTCCCCAACTGATCAAAACAGTAAAAGCCATCACACTATGAGCAATGGTCAAATAAACGCCTGCAATTTCTCCCGCTGTCGCTGGTGGTAAAAACTTGAATAGAATGGGGACGGCAATATAGCCAAGCGTGACATAAATCGCCAGTCCAATCAGCAACAGCAGGCGAGCCATTTAAATATACTGCACTTCAACAATCTCGTAGGCGATCTTTCCACCTGGCGCGTCAACAATTGCTTCATCACCCTCTTCTTTGCCAATCAAAGCACGGGCAATCGGAGAGCCAACTGAGATTTTATTCTGCTCAATATCTGCCTCTTCATGCCCAACGATTTTATAGGTCACCTCTTCATCGGTATCTAGGTTCACCAAAGTTACCGTTGTCCCAAAGACCACTTTACCTGTCTGAGGTAATTTGGTCACATCAATCACTTGAGCATTCGATAATAAGCCTTCAATCTGCGCAATACGGGCTTCAATTAAACCTTGCTGCTCTCGAGCGGCATGATACTCCGCATTTTCTTTTAGATCACCATGTTCCCTTGCTTCTGCAATCGCTTTACTGATTGCTGGGCGTTCCACTTTTTTCAGGTGCTGAAGCTCTTCATTCAGCTTATCCGCACCCTCTTTTGTCATTGGAAACTGTTGCATTCGTTATTCCTCTTATTGTTGTAGGTCTTGCAAACGATTCACGGTGTAATCATCCAAATAATCCATGGCGGCCACCAAAGCGAATGCTCCCGCCATGGTCGTGGTATAGCAAACCTTATGCATCAACGCTTCACGACGAATACTGGATGAATCTTTAATACTCACTGACCCATCTGAAGTATTCACAATCAAATCAATCTCTTCATTCACAATCATATCGACAATATTAGGTCGCCCTTCCGTCACCTTATTCACGGGTTCTACTTCAATACCTGCTTCCGCAATTGATTTAGCGGTACCACGAGTAGCGACCACTTTGAAGCCTTTATCAATCAACTGTTTTGCCAGTTCAACCGCCTTTTGACGATCCGCTTGTCGTACACTGATAAAGGCTGTTCCGCTACGAGGAATCTCAGTGCCAGCGGCTAACTGCGCCTTAGCATAAGCTTGAGCAAAGGTATCCCCCACACCCATCACTTCTCCAGTGGATTTCATCTCTGGTCCTAAAATTGGATCCACACCCAAGAACTTAATGAAAGGGAAAACCGCTTCTTTCACCGCAAAATAATCGGGTTTCACCTCTTCGGTAAAGCCTTGTTCTTCCAAGCGTTGACCCACCATACAGCGAGCAGCAATCTTTGCCAAAGGATGCCCCATCGCTTTAGAGACAAAAGGCACTGTTCTAGAGGCACGAGGGTTCACCTCCAGCACATAAATATCATCCCCTTTCACCGCAAACTGGGTATTCATCAGACCCACGACATCCAATGCCTTTGCCATTTTGGTGACCTGATCTCGAATCTCATCTTGAATATGAGCTGGAATGCTATAAGGCGGCAAAGAACAGGCCGAGTCTCCAGAGTGGATACCCGCTTGCTCAATATGTTCCATCACGCCACCGATGACCACTTTCTCGCCATCACACACGGCATCCACATCCAGCTCAATCGCATCGTCCAAGAAGCGATCCAGCAAAACGGGAGAATCATTAGAGACCTTTACTGCTTCCGTCATATAACGAGACAAGTCTTCATCGTTATAGACGATTTCCATGGCTCGTCCACCCAATACATAAGAAGGACGCACGACCAATGGATAGCCAATTTCATTAGCCAAGGCAATCGCCTGTTCTTCAGAACGAGCGGTGCGGTTAGGCGGCTGCCGCAAGCCTAAGCTTTCCAACAGTTGCTGGAAGCGTTCACGGTCTTCCGCCAAATCTATCGATTCAGGTGTCGTCCCTATAATCGGCACACCTGCGGCTTCTAAATCTTCTGCCAACTTTAAAGGGGTTTGCCCGCCGTATTGAACAATCACGCCCTTTGGCTGTTCAACATCGACAATCTCTAACACATCTTCCAGTGTCAGCGGCTCAAAATAGAGACGATCTGAAGTGTCGTAATCGGTCGAAACGGTTTCAGGGTTACAGTTCACCATAATGGTTTCATACCCATCTTCACGCATTGACATGGCCGCATGTACACAGCAGTAGTCGAACTCAATCCCTTGACCGATACGGTTAGGACCGCCCCCTAATACCATGATTTTGTCACGATCAGTTGGATTGGCTTCACACTCTTCATCATAGGTAGAGTACATGTAAGCTGTCGAAGTTTCAAACTCTGCCGCACAGGTATCGACCCGCTTATAAACAGGACGCACACCCAGCGTATGACGGAACTTACGAATAAAGGCACTGTCCGTATGCAGTAGTTTCGCCAAACGGCGATCAGAGAAGCCTTTGCGTTTCAGCTGTCGTAATAGGTCTTCATCTAAAGCTTCTAAGCCTCGTTGCTTAAGGTCATCTTCCATCGCCACCAGCTCTTCAATCTGAGCCAAGAACCAAGGATCGATTTTACAGACTTCATGAATCTCTTCTAAATCCCACCCTGCACGGAAAGCATCGGCCACATACCATAGGCGTTCGGAACCAGGATCACGCAGTTCACGACGCAAAGTATCCTTAATCTCTTTATCGTCCATATTGGCCAGATCCATCACTTCATCCAGCCCATCCTTGCCTGTCTCTAAGCCTCGTAACGCTTTTTGTAAGGACTCTTGGAAATTGCGCCCCATTGCCATCACTTCACCCACAGACTTCATCTGGGTCGAGAGACGGTCTTGTGCTTGAGGGAACTTCTCGAAAGTAAAGCGAGGCACTTTAGTGACCACATAATCAATAGTCGGCTCAAAAGAGGCAGGCGTTGCACCGTTGGTGATGTCATTGGACAACTCATCCAGCGTATAGCCTACTGCCAATTTTGCTGCCACTTTTGCAATCGGGAAACCTGTTGCTTTGGAAGCCAAGGCTGAAGAGCGAGAAACACGGGGGTTCATTTCAATAATAATCATTCGCCCTGTTTCAGGGTTGATAGAGAACTGAACATTTGAACCGCCCGTTTCCACCCCAATTTCACGCAAAACTGCCAAAGAGGCATCACGCATGATTTGATACTCTTTATCCGTAAGGGTTTGAGCAGGCGCAACAGTGATCGAATCTCCAGTATGCACCCCCATCGGATCTAGGTTTTCAATCGAGCAGACGATAATGGCGTTGTCATTTTTATCACGCACCACCTCCATCTCATACTCTTTCCAACCTAAGATGGACTCTTCAATCAGTAATTCACTGGTAGGAGACAGATCCAAACCGAACTTACAGATCTGCTCAAACTCTTCTTTGTTATAAGCGATTCCGCCGCCCGAGCCGCCAAGGGTGAAAGAAGGACGAATGACCGTTGGGAAGCCCACCTCTTTTTGAATCTCCCACGCCTCTTCCATATTGTGTGCCACTGCAGATTTAGGCATATCTAGGCCGATTCGTGTCATGGCATGGCGGAAACGGTCACGGTTTTCTGCTTTATCAATCGCATCGGCATTGGCACCAATCAGTTCAACATTAAACTCATCCAGCACTCCCTGTTCATATAAATCCAATGCACAATTTAATGCTGTTTGCCCTCCCATGGTAGGCAAGATGGCATCAGGTCGTTCTTTAGCAATAATCTCTCTGACTGTCTTCCACTCTATCGGCTCAATATAGGTCGCATCTGCTAAATCGGGATCGGTCATAATGGTTGCGGGGTTAGAGTTCACCAAAATAATGCGGTAGCCCTCTTCTTTCAACGCCTTACACGCTTGCACCCCAGAGTAGTCAAATTCACACGCCTGCCCAATAATAATCGGGCCTGCACCAATGATAAGGATACTTTCTAAATCTGTTCTTTTTGGCATTTTCTTCTCTTCCTGAGCTGAGGTTACGCTTGCTGGCGTTCTACCATATTGGCAATAAATAGATCAAACAAAGGTGCCACATCATGGGGACCTGGGCTGGCTTCTGGATGCCCTTGGAAACTAAATGCAGGCTTATCCGTGCGTTGAATCCCTTGCAAAGAGCCATCAAAGAGGGATTTATGTGTGGCGACTAAGTTATCGGGCAAAGAGTCTTCATCCACCGCAAAACCGTGGTTTTGTGAAGTAATCATCACCTGCTTGGTTTCTAAATCCTGTACAGGGTGGTTGGCACCATGATGACCAAACTTCATTTTTTCTGTTTTGGCACCACTAGCCAAAGCCAGCAACTGATGCCCCAGGCAGATACCAAACACAGGAATATCCGTTTCTAGAATCTGCTGAATCGCCTCAATCGCATAATCGCACGGCTCTGGATCCCCTGGCCCATTAGAAAGGAAAATGCCATCAGGCTCCATCGCTAATACTTCTGATGCGGGGGTTTTTGCAGGCACCACTGTAAGTTCACATCCACGATCCGCCAACATTCTTAAAATATTGCGCTTCACCCCAAAATCATAGGCAACAACTCGAAACTTTGCATCATAGCCACGATCTGGATGCCCTTCGCCTAGCTGCCAAGTACCTTCAGTCCAGACATAAGTCGTTGGGGTGGTCACCTCTTGTGCCAAATCCAACCCTTTCAGTCCGCTAAATGCTTTCGCCTGTGCCACCGCTGCTTCCGCATCTGCTTCCGTCACTTCATCCTTAGCAATAATCACCCCTGATTGCGCACCTTTATCACGCAAAATTCGGGTCAGCTTACGGGTATCGATTTCAGCAATGGCGACCACACCCTGTTCCCACAAATATTCTGGCAAAGACTTTTCCGCACGGAAGTTACTCATCAAAGGCGGACAGTCTTTAATAATCAACCCTTGCGCCATGATTTTAGGAGATTCCTCATCTTCCTCGTTTACGCCTACATTCCCAATATGTGGATAGGTCAGCGTCACCAGCTGTTTGAAGTAGGAAGGATCGGTTAAAATCTCCTGATAACCTGTCATCGAAGTGTTAAACACCACCTCTCCTACAGTCTCTCCCTGAGCCCCAATCGACTCTCCCCAAAATAGGGAGCCATCTTCTAATGCAAGCAGTGCGGTATATTTCATCTCTTTAAATCTCTTGATTGCGCATGGAAAAATTTAGCGAGAGCTTTGCACGAGATGGATTCACGGATAAAAAAGGCTAAAATTCCCCGACTCTTCGTTGAAAAACTTGGCAATAGCTGGCTATTCCCTGCGTTTTTCGCCTCGATTCGAAAAATTTTATCTCTTTTTTCTCTCGCGTCCCACTCATGCAAAGCTCTCTAGACATAAAAAAACGGAGCCTATTCAATGAAGAATACACTCCGTTCTATCGAAAGTTGCCAGCCGTTGGGATAACGACGGAGCCTTGATATTGCCCTGAATTTTTTGCCATGCTGTGACCCTTTAGTAATTCCGCAAATTGTACTAGATTCTGCGTTTTCTGTCTATGATTTTTCACCCTCTCGGAGCACCTCTACTATAAACAAATGGAGATAGATCGATAAAATTTACTTATCAACAAAATGAAAAACTTTTATCCCTAGTTTCTCTGCACTTTTTGCCATCAAAACACTATAATTCAACCAATAAATTCAAATAATTATTGGAGTCTCAATCATGAATATCACCATACTCGGCACTGGATTTGCTGCCTTAACTGCCGTTAAAACCGCACGCAAGAAAGCACCCAATGCGAATATCACGGTCATCGCCCCACGGGATGAAATGATCTACCTACCCAGCTTGATTTGGATTCCCTCTGGCTTACGCAAAGCAGAAGACCTCAAAGTCAATCTTCACAACTTCTTCAATCGCCAAAAGGTCACCTTTATCCAAGCCACGGTTCAAAATGTGACCAACGGTGGACGAACGGTTGTAACCGATAAAGGCGAATATCAAAATGATGGTTTGATTATTGCCACTGGTGGTCGCTTTATAAAAAAACTCCCTGGCATTGAACATGTCATCACCCCTTGCGAAGGGATTCCTGCTGCAGAACAGATTAAAGAACGCATTAAAAATATGGCGAGCGGTACCATTGCCATCGGTTTTGGCGGCAACCCCAAAGAGCCTTCTGCCATGCGTGGTGGCCCCATGTTTGAATTCCTCTTTGGCATCGACACCCTCTTACGCCGCCAAGGATTACGAGACAATTTCAAACTTGTCTTTTTCAACCCCGCCCCCAAACCTGGCAAACGCCTAGGAGACAAGGTGCCTGATGCCGTCCTCAAAATGATGGCCAAAAAAGGCATTGAAACCCATCTTGGTCACAAAATGAAAGGCTTTGAGAAAGACAAAGTGATCACGGAAGGGGGTGAAATCCTTGCTGACTTAATTCTCTTTATGCCTGGCATGACGGGACCCGCTTGGGCTGCAGAATCAGAAATGCCACTTTCTGAAGGTGGACTCATTAAAGCCAACGCTTTCTGCCAAGTGGAAGGCTTGGAAAAAACCTATGTTGCTGGGGATTCAGGGAGTTTCCCTGGCCCAGATTGGCAAGCCAAACAAGCTCATGCTGCGGATCTTCAAGCGACCAAAGCGGCTGAAAACCTTGTGAAAGAGCTGAATGGTCAAACCGATTTTGAACCTTTCAAACACGAGCTGGTCTGCATTATCGACACCCTCAGCCATGGTGTCCTCATTAAACGCACCGAAGCAGGCACCACCATGTTGCCCCCCTGCCGACTAATGCATTTCGCTAAACGGATTTTTGAGAAGTTATATCTTCGCCAATATCGTTAAAAAAGACAGATTACCGCTCACACCAGCCCCATAAATATGGGGCTTTTTTATGACTCCAAAATCACTGTCGCCACGGCATAGTGTTGTTCATCACTGATTGAAAGGTGCGCCGTTTTGGCACCAATTTCTTTCATTCTTTCTACCACACCCTCGGACATTCCCCAGTAGGGTTGACCACTTGGATGATGTTCAATCCACATCTGTTGAAATCCCACTCCCCCTGAGATGCCCGTTCCCAATGCTTTGGCAAAGGCTTCTTTCGCTGCCCAGCGTTTGGCTAAAAAATGCTCTGGCTGTACCGCATGTTGCAATACGCTCAATTCACTTTCCGTCAATAACCGCTGTGCAAACCGCTCCCCT
>JALUXI010000193.1 GCA_027019045.1 Piscirickettsiaceae bacterium
ATTGACTGTCAATATAGCCCCCAACTCGTGATTCGAGAGAGTAAAGAACGCACCTTGAAAACGCAAAATGCCCAACGCACATTCGTCCTCAATCAGTTTTTAGAAAAAGATGAAATTGAAATATTGGCTACCTGGTATCAACAAACCTGTCAGCAGATTAAAAAGTTGCAACCAAAAAAGAGGCATGCCTCAAAAACATCGGAATCTCCCGATCTTTTGCGAGAAGGTTTTCTGTTCTACCTAACAACCCCCTCTCTAACCCCCGTTCAAATCAGTAAAGTCAAAACGCCATTGATAAAGATAGTGCAACATTTTTGCCAAAATCAAAGTTTGAAGTTTCATCACCTCAGACACAGCTTTGCTAGCTGGCACTTTCTATCTATGGTGATCAGTGAGTTTGATTTAGAAATAGGAAAACACTTTGATCATTTGCCTAAGACCAAGCAGTGGCTCTCTTTGGCTCATAAACGAAAATTACGGCATCTTCCGACTCAGCTGAAAAGTAAAAAATATGGTTTTTGGCTACAGGATAAAATTGGTCATGGTAGCTTTGAGACAACACTGGAGCACTATATCCATACCTCTGACATTGCCATGATGTTATACCTCCAAAAAGAAGCACAGATAACCATTCAGGAGCTGAGTAAATTAAGCGGCATATCGGTCAGCACTCTGAAAAAACATTCTAATCGCTTGACCTATACTTGTTCACGGTTGGCCAAGCCTCATAAAAATATCCATATGCTCAAACTCCCGTCCCAAGAACCGTTAGAGTACTGGCAGGCACCTAAAGAGGTGCCCTACTCTCCAGAAGACGCTGTGCGCAGTTGGAATATGTTTAACTTAATGGAGATCTATCACCAACTGTCTGAGCAGAGCCACAAGACGCTCTCGTATCAGAGTGAAAATTTTTCAAAAGAAGAAGTGATGGCCCTTCAGCAGATTTTTATGGAGAATCCCAAATTTAGGGTTCGCAGACCCTTTGCGACAGAGTGGGCCGAATTAAACCGAATATTAAATCTGCTTCAAACCCATTATCAAATTCAAAACACGCCCACGGACTACAGCCCTGATTTACTTGCCGTTTTAAATGCTTTTTCTAATCGCCTGTATCCATTACATAGAGGCCTGCATTCTTTAGCACCCAATAAAGGCTACCATCTGGTGATCAGTGATGAGACCAGTGCCCGAATACTTATCTCTCACCTGAAAAAACTTGGACTGCCTTTTGCTATCAAGCTTCGGCATACGAAAACATGGCGTCAGAACAAAATAAAGCTGAGTATTCGTTACTGGAAGAAAACTTTGGAACTGAGACGAGCCTTTAAGCTTTCTACCCAGGTAGACAACGAAAAGTCATTAGGAAAAAATGGAAGAATTGAGTTGATTGTAATGAAGCAGGATGCTTCAGATCTGAAATCCTCTCGTAAAAGCCATGCTTACTATTATGCAATGGTGATGCTTTGTGTTTACGCTGAATTCCATGGGGTAATCGGTTAGTTATGTTTTAGGCACTCTCTCCACGCTTTTGGCTTTTTAATGGATGTATAAGGTATCTTACTAGGTAACTGAGCCCCTTCTAAATGGGATTCTTTAATAAAACGATGATATGCTCACACCCCTGACAAAGTACATCTGCAGCATATCAACCGCAATATTCACATCCGACTTCTTTTCTTCAATGATAGCAATTTTATTAGGGTAGAGTTTTCTTAAAGCCTGAAAATATGTTCTTTGGCGTTTAGGTGTAAGCGTCAAATAAACCCCATCTAACAACCAGCCCAACACTGCGCTATTCTTCTGAAAAACCAAGTTCACACAGGAGAATAGCCATGTTACAACCTAAAAC
>JALUXI010000194.1 GCA_027019045.1 Piscirickettsiaceae bacterium
GTCCCATGGCACCCCCTTTATTTTCTGTTTAATTTGATCAAAGTTTTTTAAATCCCAACCCACGAAAGGGGCGGGATTCAATTTTCGTTGGACAAAAGAGACTTCATAATGCAAATGTGGCCCTGAAGAGAGTCCCGTACTCCCAATTTCACCAATCACCTGCCCTTTTTGAACCACCTCACCTGTCTTGACTAAGCGTTTGGACATATGACCATAAAGTGTTCGAAAGCCTGCACCATGGTCAATTAACACCAGATTTCCATAACCACTTTTTTTCAAGAAACCTGAATACTCCACCACCCCATCCGCCGTTGCAATGATTTTATCACCCACCTTACCTCGATAATCTAAACCGCGGTGAAACTCTTTTTTCCCCGTCACTGGATGAACACGCCATCCAAAGATACTGCTAATACCTTGAAACTTCTGTACAGGCCGTCCATTCGGGATCATCTGCAACATCTGCTTTTTTTCCAGCGTGGAGAGCTGTACATTTTTCACTCGCTCCACCACCGTCAGATCTTCCGTTGGCTTTTCACCCACCAAATCTTCCAGCCCTTCAAGCGTCTGATTCAAGAAGGAGAGCTGCTTGCTTTTATCCAACAACTCATTTTGCAACGCGCGGCGTTCTGCCTGTAAACGGATAAAATCTTGCTGATTCTGTTTCACCGTTTTGGCAAAATCTTGTTCAACGGCAAGTCGTTTCTGCTCAATTTGAGTCACCTGCTGGTTTAACCACCAAATGGCCACCCCTCCAATTGAGAGCGTTAAAATCACAAATAGCAACAGAAACCACGCAAAACGGCGCATGATTTGGTTAAAGGAATAATCCTTTACCCCATGCACATCACTAATAGAGATGGTGAACTTATTTTTCATGCAAGCTCAATCAACTCAGCTTACAGTGCAGCCACAATCGCATCACCCATTTCAGAGGTCGAAACTTGTTTCATTCCCTCTTGCATAATATCCACGGTGCGCAGTCCTTGATCCAGCACTTTACTCACTGCATCTTCAATCTTCGTAGCCAAATCTTCTCGCTCAAGGCTGTATCGTAACATCATCGCCGCAGATAAAATCGTTGCAATCGGGTTGGCGATATTCTGCCCTGCAATATCAGGGGCTGAACCGTGAGAAGGCTCATACATCCCTTTATTATTCGCATCCAAAGACGCTGAAGCCAACATCCCAATCGAGCCTGTCAACATGGAAGCTTCATCCGACAAAATATCCCCAAACATATTGCCCGTCACCATCACATCAAACTGTTTTGGATAACGAATCAACTGCATCGCCGCATTATCGACATACATATGCTGCACTTCAACTTCTGGATACTCTTTTGCCACTTCATCCACAACTTCACGCCACAACTCGGTCACCTCCAGCACGTTCGCCTTATCTACCGAGCAGAGCTTTTTATTGCGTTTCATCGCCGCATCAAAGGCAACATGGGCAATACGGCGAATTTCAGATTCAGAGTAAACATAGGTGTTATAACCTTGGCGTTCACCATTTTCTAGCGTACGAATACCACGAGGTTGACCAAAATAGATCCCGCCTGTTAACTCTCGCACAATTAAAATATCCAGACCAGCGACCACTTCAGGCTTCAAAGTCGACGCATCCGCCAATTGCGGGAAAAGATAAGCAGGGCGTAAGTTAGCAAACAATTCCAACTCAGAACGCAACCGCAACAAGCCTTTTTCAGGACGCACGGAAATATCCAAAGACTCCCATTTATAACCGCCGACCGCCCCTAACAAAATCGCATCGGCCAACTTCGCCTTCGCCATGGTACTATCCGCTAAAGGCACACCATGCACATCATAAGCGGCGCCACCGA
>JALUXI010000195.1 GCA_027019045.1 Piscirickettsiaceae bacterium
GAGTTTGCTATAATAACCGATAAAACACTTATTATAGAGGATAAGCGATGTCAGCACGCAAACTTTCCAAGCAATCTTGGTCTTCACAAACGGCTTTTATTTTGGCCGCTGTCGGTTCCGCTGTTGGGTTGGGGAATATCTGGAAGTTCCCCTATATCACGGGGGAAAATGGTGGAGGGGCTTTTGTCTTGGTCTATTTGGCGTGTGTATTGGCGATTGGGATTCCTGTCTTGATTTCTGAAATTGCCTTAGGTCGCATGGGCGGTGCCAACCCTGTTCAGGCGATGGCGAATTTAGCGAAAGAGAACCATGCGTCTAAATATTGGAGCCTGCTCGGTATCAATGGGGTGCTGGCGGGGATTTTGATTCTCTCTTTTTATACCGTCATCGCGGGTTGGGCATTGGCGTATTTCTTCGAAAGCGTGATGGGGCAGTTTAATCAGATTACTGCGCCTGAAGTGCAGACGCACTTTAAACAACTACTTGATAGCCCTGCACAACTGATTTTCTGGCATACGCTGGTCATACTCTATACCATTGTGGTGGTGGCAAAAGGGGTCAAAAGTGGTTTAGAAAAAGCGATTAACTGGATGATGCCAGGGCTGTTTTTAATTCTTCTGGTACTGTTGGGTTATGCAGCAACGACAGGTTCGTTTATGCAGAGTGTACATTTTCTATTCGCTCCTGACTTTTCTAAACTCACCTGGCAAGCGGTGTTGATTGCTATGGGTCACGCCTTCTTTACCTTGAGTATCGGGATGGGAACCATGATGGTGTATGGCTCCTATATGAAGCGAGAGTATTCAATTGTGAAGGCGGGGATTTGGATTGCGTTTGCCGATACGCTGGTGGCATTGCTAGCGGGATTGGTGATTTTCTCGATTGTGTTCGCCAATGGACTGGAGCCTGGATCAGGTCCTGGATTGCTTTTCCAAACCGTCCCCGTGGCGTTTGGACAGATGGCGGGCGGTTGGTTGTTTGGTTCGCTCTTTTTCTTGCTGGTGGTGATGGCAGCTTTGAGTTCGGCCATTTCGTTGATTGAACCTGCGGTGAGCTGGGTGGAACAGAATTGGGGGATTGCTCGTACCAAAGCGGCATGGGGGTTAGGCTTCCTCTGTTGGCTGCTTGGGTTAGGGACGGTTTTCTCTTTTAATGAGTGGAAAGACCTCCATTTCCTCGGTGACCGTACTTTCTTTGATACGCTCGACTTTATCACCGCCAATATTATGTTGCCCTTGGGTGGCTTGATGATTGCGATCTTTATGGGATGGACATTGAACCAAAAGCAACGCAATGCCCATCTTCATCTTTCGCCTCTCTGGTTCAATCTTTTTACGACAGACTTGCGTTATGTCGCTTCGGTCGCCGTGATTATCGTTTTTGTTTCTAACTTGGTGAAAGGGCAGCATGTTTGGATGCTAGGGGTCTTGACCTTAGCGGTCTATATCGCCTATGTTTGGCAGGTGAGAAAACTCCAAAGTTGTCGCATTGCCGAATGAAGCGACTAGGCTGGATTTTTGGGCTGACCTTCTTTTGCAGTTTGGCCGCATTGGCTAAACCTCAGCCTGTGGTCTCTTCTGCACCCTGGAACAGCCCCTATCCCGCCGAGCAGATTCAGCAGTCAGTACTCTTCAGTAGCTTTGCTGCCCCCCCTAAACATCTTGATCCTGTGATTTCCTACTCCTCAAATGAGTGGGGGATTATCAGTCAAATCTATGAACCGCCGCTGCAATACCGTTATCTAAAACGCCCTTACACCCTTGAGCCTTTAACCTTGACCAAAATGCCGACTGTGCGGTATCTGGATGCAAAAGGTCGGGAGGTGTCAGCAGATGACAAG
>JALUXI010000196.1 GCA_027019045.1 Piscirickettsiaceae bacterium
AGAAAGAAAGGCCCTCGATAGTCGCTAGGCAGGAGCAGGGCGGCTTTAAGGTCGGCATGCGGAAGCGAGCGACCATCAGCTAGGCGGAGTCCCATTTTTTGCCATTCGCTGAGCGGGCGAAGCGTTTTACCATCGACAAGGCTTAGATCGAATCTTTTGGGTAGTTTGACCTCTCGTCCCCAGTTTTCTTCTGGATGCCAGCCAAGGGCTTTGAGAAAGTGTCCCATGGAGTGAAAAATGTCGGCTTGGCTGTGCCAGAGATCGATTTGGTCATCTCCGTCGCCATCGACGGCGTATCTTAAGACATTCGTGGGCATAAATTGACACTGCCCCATCGCCCCTGCCCATGA
Source organism: Piscirickettsiaceae bacterium (assembly GCA_027019045.1). GTDB lineage: Bacteria > Pseudomonadota > Gammaproteobacteria > Thiomicrospirales > Thiomicrospiraceae > JALUXI01. The sequence goes on from JALUXI010000196.1 coordinate 351, forward strand.
GCCTTTCATCTCTTTAAAGGAGACATCACCTCGGTCGAGAATTTTTAGGGCGGCGATCAGCTCTTTTTGGAAAAATTTGGAGCGACGGCGGTCGTAGCTGAGGGTGGCGAGGGCTTCAATGGTGTTGAGGTTGCCCGTGTAGCCGCCATAGTTGGTTTCCAGTCCCCAGAAAGCGACGAGAAATCGTCCAGGGACACCATATTTTTGAGTGACTTGATCTAAAAGTGGGCGATATTTTTGATAGAGTTGCTGCCCTTTTTGAACTCGCCAAGGGGTGACAGCTCGGTTGAAGTAGCCCCAGAAAGTTTGGGTGAATTCGGGTTGGCGACGATCGAGTTCGATAATTTTTTGATTAAGGTGGATTTGGCTAAAGGTTTGGTTGAGCGTTTCTTCAGAAATACCTGCCGTAAGGGCTTTGGGTTTAAAGTGTTGCAGCCATTGCTGAAACCCCTGTTCAGTGGGTTGGGGTTGGGTGTCGGCTGCTTGTGCAGTGGTGAGGCAAAAGAGCAGGCTGAAGAGGGTAAAAATTCGGTAAATCATGCTGTTATTTTACTGAATTTTCAGGGAGATAGTTGGCTAATTCTTTAAGTTCAAGCAGTTAAAAAAGGTAAAATAACGGTAACGTCTCAGCTCACCCCTGAACCCCGCCACTTCTGTGTTGGAAAATGGTCATTTACGACTTGTAAACTCACATTTTCCGCCTTGAATTGATGGATTTCAGGGGCAATCTGAGCCGTTACAAATAGTCTTTTTAATCATCTTATAAATCGAGAAGTCCGTGTTTGAATGTTTTGCCACCGCCCCGAGCGGAATCAGTGAGTTGTTAAAAGAAGAGTTGACCCAGTTGGGTGCCGAAAATGTTAAAGCACAGCCTCGTGGGGTGACCTTTGAAGGGGATTTGGAGTTGCTTTATCGAGCGTGCCTTTGGTCTCGGCTGGCGAATCGGTTTTATTTGACCTTGGTGGATGCGGAGCTGAAGGATCAGGATAGCTTGCCCAAATTGGTGAAATCCATTAACTGGCAGCAACACCTTTCCGCTGACGGTTCTTTTGCGGTGAGCTTCTCAGGTAAAGGCTTGGGTATTGATCATACTCATTATGGGGCTTTGCTGATTAAAGATGGCGTGGTGGATTATTTTAATGACTATTTTGGCGAGCGCCCTTCAATCGATACCACTCATCCTGATATTCGTATTCATGGACATCTGAATCGCAATCACTTTACGCTTAGCTTGGATATGACGGGGTATAGCTTGCATCAGCGAGGCTATCGTGAGGGGCATCAGGTCGATGCGCCGTTGAAGGAGAATGTGGCGGCGGCGATTTTGATGCGTGCGCAGTGGCCTGAAATCGCTGCAGAGGGTGGCACCCTTTATGATCCAATGTGTGGTTCGGCGACCTTTTTGATTGAGGGTGCCTTTATGGCTTCAGACCGTGCGCCTGCTTTGGCGAAAGTCAATGAGATGGCGTTTTTGCATTGGAAGGGGCATGATGCGGCTCTGTGGGAAGGGCTGGTGGAAGAGGCTGAAATTCGCCATGAGAAGATGAAAGGGGAATTGCCTGCGATTTATGGTTCGGATATTTCTCACCGCTCTTTGGAGGTGGCGTATGACGCTTTGGCGGCGGCTGAGTTGGACGAGGTGGTGGAGATCAAGCAGATGTCGGTCGCGCAGGGTCGTCGATGGGGAGATTGGACGCCTGGTTTAGTGGTGACGAATCCGCCCTATGGTGAACGGCTGAGTGATGAGACGCAGGTGAAGCAGATCTATTTGCAGCTGGGGGAATTCTTACGCAATGAGTTCCAAGGTTGGCAGGCTGCGGTGTTGACTTGTCATCCTGAACTGGGGATGTATCTTGGGATTAAAGCAAAACGCAGCCATTCTTTTAATAATGGGGCGATGGAATGTAAGTTGTTGCGGTTTGAGGTGGCAGAGAAGTGGTTCCGCCAGCCCGCTTTAAAAGGCGGTTGGCAGTTACCTATGCAGGTGGTGGAGACCTTTCCTGATTTGGTCGAGTCGGAAGGGGCGATCATGGTCGCCAACCGTATCAAAAAGAATTTGAAGCGTTTGAAGTCTTGGGTGAAGCAACAGCAGATTCATGCTTATCGAGTGTATGATGCGGATCTGCCTGAGTATGCATTGGCGATTGATTTTTATCAAACCTTGGAGCAGGGTAACTGGTTGGTCATCAATGAGTATGCGGCACCGAAGACGGTGAATCCTGCGAAGGCCAAAAAACGCTTGTATGAAGCCTTGGCAGGATTGGATCGGGTGTTTGTCGGTGATGATGAGGTACCTAGAACACAAAGAGTGTATAAGGTGCGTGAGCGACAAAAAGGCAGCGCACAGTATGAGAAGCAGGCGGAAGAGCAGCAGTTTTATACCATTATTGAAAATGGTACCAAGATTCGAGTGAATTTTACCGATTACCTAGATACGGGGATTTTTTTGGATCACCGTTCAGTCAGGCAGTTTGTAGCGGATTTGGCTAAAGGTAAGTCGTTATTAAACCTATTCTGTTACACCGCCACCGCAACGGTAGAGGCAGTCGTTCAGGGATGTAAAAAAAGTTTGAGTTTGGATTTGTCAAAAACCTATCTCTATTGGGCGCAGCATAATTTTTGGGCGAATAAAATCTCTGAAGCACAGCACCGCTTGCAACAAGAAGATGTGCTGAAGTGGCTGACAACGGAATCGGTGGCCCCCAGTGAGCAGTTTGATGTGATTTTCTTAGATCCCCCGAGCTTTTCTACTTCCAAGCGGATGGATGATGTGCTGGATGTACAGCGAGATCATGTGCGGTTGATTGAGCAGGCCGCTGCTCTGTTAAAGCCTGCGGGGACTTTAATTTTTTCCACTAATCTGCGGAAGTTTAAGTTAGACCAAGCGGCATTGTCGGAACGGTTTCAACTGGAAGATTTAACCCGAAAAACTTTGCCAAAAGATTTTCAGCGCAACCCGAAAATTCATCAGGTTTGGCAGATTAAAGCGAAATAGGGATGTTTGTATGCTAAATATCAATCGGTTTCAGAGTATGGTGGGGATTTCTGAAGATGAGCAAGCATTGATGCTTGAATATGGTCAGAAAACCATGGAGTTTAAAGATGATTTTATTGAAGATCTGAAGGGTTGGCTAAGGGATCATCAAATTGATTGTCAGTTAGATAATTTAGATGAAGCTTTGACGGCTTTATTTATGGTGACTATCAACCATATGCAATTTGAGGATTTTTATGGGCAGGTTTATCCACTGGCGGTGAAATGGTATCAAAGTGGGATGACGCAGACAGAGGTGGTTCTGTTATTAAGTCGAATCCGACAGTTTTTAATTGCCAAAAGTGAAGAGATGGGGGTGATTGAGTTGGCACATGGCTATTGTCATGTGGTGGATTTAGTGACCTCTATTTTTAATACGGTGTATCTCTTGATGGAAGAGGTAAGGCGGATCAAAAGTGTTGTTCAAGGCGAGTTAAAACGATTTGAACGGAGTTTTCATCTATTGGGGTTGAAGTTGCCTAAGTCACAGGTCAAGCCTTATGTTGATCATCAAATGTGGAAAATTTCAGTTCTCAAATTGGCAATGGGCACCAAAACGCCTGAGCAGTTAAACTTTTCAAAGGATGCTCAGCAGTGTTCTTTGGGTCAATGGTTGAATGCAGGAGGGCTGGAAAAGGTACCTGCCAACCAAAGAGAATACTTTTTAGAAGCACATCAGCGAGTGCATGAGTTAGGGAGTCGGGCATTAGATGATGCTGCTAGTCATCATCCAGAACATATTTTAAATTATTTCACACAGTTGGAATTGGCTTCCGATGAGTTATCATTGGTGTTGTTGAATTTAATTGAAGATGAATTTATCCATTTGGCCACTTCGGATCACCTCACAGGTTTGCCTAATCGTCGTTCGTTTGATATGGAGTTTCATCGCCAATTAGCATTTGCTCAGCGGCATCAAATGTGGGTAGGTTTGGTGATTGTTGATATTGACCACTTTAAGCAGATTAACGATACCTATGGCCATTTGATTGGCGATAAGGTGTTGAAGCGATTGGCACAAGTGATGAGTGAAGCGGCGAGAACGGAAGAGCTACCCTTCCGATGGGGAGGTGAAGAGTTTGCTCTGCTCACCATGGATTATCAGCCAGGAGGCGCTGAGGCTTTGGCAGAACGGATTCGTCAAAGTGTAGAAGAGACGATTTTCTGTGAGGATGAGAAAACACCTTTGCATGTGACAATTAGTGCAGGCTCCCTCTGCTTTAAACTGCCTTTGAAGATACCCACGCATGAGATTTTTGCGAAGGTGGATAAGTTGCTTTATCAGGCGAAGGAGGCAGGCAGAAATCGAGTCATCCATCAAACAATTTATCAAGATCAGGAGATTTAAGTGGAACAGTCCATTGAATTTGATGAGGATTTAATTAAACGGTATAACCAGACAGGTCCTCGTTATACTTCCTATCCCACTGCGGTACAGTTTGAAGAGCAGTTTGGGATTGAAGATTATCAGCAGGCGGCGGCACGGAGTAACGAAAGTGACCGCAATCTTTCGCTCTATTTTCATATTCCATTTTGTGACACCATCTGCTTTTTTTGTGCCTGTAATAAGGTGTGGACAAGAGATCGTTCAAAAACGACTCCCTATTTAGAGAGGTTGTTTAAAGAGATTGAGATGCAGTCTGCATTGTATGATTCAAATAGGAAAGTGGATCAATTGCATTGGGGGGGTGGCACGCCGACCTTTATCAATATGGATGAGATGCGGCAGCTGATGGAAAAAACGCGCCAGCATTTTAATCTGCATGACGATGATTCGGGTGAGTATTCTATTGAGATTGATCCAAGAGAGGCCACTAGAGAGTCTGTGCTACTTTTAAGAGAACTCGGTTTTAATCGCATGAGCTTAGGGGTGCAGGATTTTAATCCGAAGGTACAGCAAGCAGTGAATCGGATTCAGACGGAAGAAGAAACTTTTACCGTATTAGAAGCTGCTCGAGAAGCAGGTTTTATGTCAGTCAATGTGGATTTGATTTATGGCTTACCTTTTCAAACAGAGCAGAGTTTTTTAAAGACACTGGATCGTGTGCTACAAGCTAAACCCGATCGTTTCTCGGTGTTTAATTATGCGCATATGCCAAGTATGTTCCCCGCTCAAAAACGGATGAATGAGGCGGATATGCCTAGTCCTGATGAGAAATTAAGGATTCTGCACAGCACAACCGAACGCTTATTGGAAGCAGGCTATGTCTATATCGGTATGGATCATTTTGCCAAGCCTGATGATGAATTAGCGGTGGCGCAGCGACAAGGGTCGCTATATCGAAATTTTCAAGGGTATGCGACTCATGCTGAGTGTGATTTGGTAGGCATGGGCGCGACTGCTATTTCATTGGTTGACAATACCTATGCCCAGAATTACAAAAGCTTGGAAGACTATTATGCAGCCATTGATGCAGGGCATTTAGCAACTTGGCGTGGTGTCTGGCTGACAGAAGATGATGAATTGCGCAGAGATGTCATTACGCAGTTGATTTGTCACTTTGCATTGGATTTTGTAGAGATGGAAATGAAGTGGGGGATTGTCTTTAAAGAATATTTTGCTGAAGCGTTAGAGAAGTTAACACCCATGGTTGAGGATGGGCTAGTTATTTTGCAAGATGATCGTCTTCAGGTGACGCCAAAAGGGCGGTTGCTGATTCGAAATATCTGTATGCCGTTTGATGCTTATTTAAAGCCAGGTGTGGAAAACCGTTTTTCAAAGGTAATCTAATGGGTATGGCATAGCTTAGTAATGTGCTATTTATTGATAGGTTGAGAAAATATAACTCCTCAGTTGACATCGTAACTGTTCAGATTGCTCCTGAAATTCGTCAATTCAAGGCGGAATGTTCGTTCCGTAAATGACCATTTTCCAACGCAGAAGTGGCGGATTTCAGGGGCGAGCTGCGGAGTTACAAGATGGCAATAAAAAACCCAGCATTTGCTGGGTTTAGTTTTATGTGTCATGCTAATAAGAAAGCATTATTCACGATAGGCTGGTCCATCAATAGGTAAGCCGTTTGAGATATAAGCTTCAAAGAACTCAAGATTACGATACTCTGGACTCTGTGCTTTGAATGGCTTCAAACGCATATTCTTTTGACAGCCTGTAAAGCGACGGTGTAAAGTCCCCAACGCTTGCCATTTAGCACGGAATACTGGGAAACCGGTAGTGTGTCCTAGGTTAGGAGACAAAATGTTGGCACGCGCACGACGACCCGCATTGTAAGTGTGACATTTTGCACAAGACAAGTTAAGTTGTCCCATTGGTGTCATGTACATCTTACGACCTGCTTCATAGGCTTTTCTGGCGCCTTCGCTGTTGATTTTGACATTGATCTTTTGTCCACGCGCATTATAGGCATAGTAGGCACTTAGTTGAGCAATTGGCCCTTTCTTCCATTTGAATGGTTTAAGACCTGCTGCAGTACGACACTCGTTGATCGCACTTTCTAATGTTTGGACACGGTGCTTTGATTCTTCATAGTAAGGGTATTTCACACGTACTTTTGAAACATCAGAACCAAAACATTTGTCATAGACGGCTTTATCTTTTTCATAAAGCGCTTCACCTGCATCAATGGCATCAAGGTAGGGAGGGAACTCCTCCACTGACTCGTATTGCGCCATCTTATCAGCTGAATAGTTATAAGCACCCATATGATAGTCTTCAAACTTAATATTGGGATTTTTTTTCATAAAGAAATTAACCAACTCTTGTCGGTCTTTTTCGGGATCAACGGCAGCATAGGTTGCAGTGGCTGCTGTTGCTGTTACGCCAAGTGATAGGGCGATAAGCAGTGCTTTTTTCATTTTAATTCCTCCATCTGAGAGCTGTCAGATTTTATTATTTTTGTAGAGGTGAACAGCCTGCCAAGTTTGATTTGGCAGGCTTTTAGATATTTAGCTTATTTTAGTTTAAGCTTTTTAGAACCAGTTTCACCAGTGTTATCATGAAGAACCAATTCTACAGTATCGCCTTTGTTGGCTTTTAGTTTAACAGCCACATATGGGTTAGCAGAAACTGCACCTGACCATTGGGCATCAATGGCTTTTGTTCCGTTTAGTTTAACTTCAACTAAATCGATATATTTAGCAGGATAGTTTTTACCAGTTTTTTTATTTTTACGAAGTCCAGACTCCATAGGGTGCTTAATTAAAGCTTTAACTTCAGCAACACCGCCACGAACTTTTCCACGCATTCTGATTTTAATTGACATGTTATTTCCTTCTTAAAAATTAGTTATATCGTAATGACTCAGTGAGTTAATGAGGATTAACCTCCACATCCACCGATGGTTACTTTAACTTGTTGTTGAGCTTTGAGAAGTTTGCCACCTGCTTTAGCAACAGCAATCACATTCATGGTTTTACCCATTTTGATACGAGTAGAAACATAACCAAGCGCTGGACCAGAGAAGTTGTATGCACATACCAATGCAGTTGGGTTTTTGTCAGCAAGGATAGCGATAGACTCAACACCAGAGATGCTAGTGGCATCAACAGTCACAGGAGTAACCGCACCGTTTTCAGCAATGGCTGGCGCTTTAAGGTGAATATCGCCTGAGTCAGTTGTGGCAGAAGTTCCGAAAAGCGCTTTAAGTGCATCATCGGTAGCTTTTGCTTTAAAAGCAGTTTTGTTCCACTCTGCAGCAAGAACGGTGCTTGGCACTAGAAGACCAGCGTTAACTGCAACAGCAGCTGCACCAGTGGCTAGGGTACCTTTAAGGAAAGATCTACGTTTCATAAGGTTAATACTCCCGGTTAGGTTATGGTTTGTAATTAAATTTTAGGTTGTGAAAATTATAAAGTATAGATGTAATCTACAATTTTCTGGATTTGTTCATCTGACAAAATAGCGTGCTCACCAAATGGAGGCATCATGCTGATGTCTTTTGGTACGCGTGCTTTTTTGCCATAAACAATGTCATAAAGCTCTTGTTTACCTGCTTTACCAGGGAAACGGGCTTTCATTGCAATCAATGCTGGACCGATATTTCCTGCTAACTTTCCACCTTTAATTGCGTGGCATGCTAAGCAGTTACCTTTGGAACGGTTAAAAGCCAACTTTTTCCCCTCTTCTAATGCTTTTGCAGTGGGTTCTGCCGCCATGGTGGTTGCAGGTGATGCTGCGATAAAAGCAGTAGAGAGTGCCAAAGCAGTACAAATTTGCTTTACTTTAAATTTTAACATTTTTCTCCTCCTAAAGAGTCTTACGACATTCCCTGTTTAGTTTTTATCTGGGATGATGTTATTGGAGCCAATCAATTTGCTCTTAGGCAGTAAGCTTACTCACCTGCCACAAAAAGGCAAGTTTTTTGCATTAAAACTGCAATAGAAAAATTTATGGTATTCATATGATTTTTTATGAGGTTATCGGTTTTCTGATATGTCGAGTTGATTTACTTGATGAATTTCTTCAGTTTTTGAAGGTTTGATGGATTTTTCTATAGCTTTCTTAATTTCAGAGTGACTGGTTGGTTGGGTTTTCAGCTGTTCTTTAACCTTGGTGATCAAGATCTCATATTTTTTTAGGTCTCCTATACTTTTGCTGACCATCGCTTGGTAGTAAGTCGAGGCGAGATTGTCGTGTAAGCGTCCATAGAGTTCAGATAGTTTTTGATATACCAGTGTTGGTGTGTTCGTTTGTTGATGCGCAAGCAGGAGTTCAATGGCTTTTGGTGCCTGTTGGTGAGTGTCAAGAAATTGTGCATATCGATAGACAATAGCTCCATTATGAGGGTAGAGGTCTACCAGAAACTTGAACTGTTGTTCTGCCAGAACCTTTTTGCCCGTCGCATCCAGTATACGAGCATAGAGCAGTTGAACCATTTTGGCATGGGGGTGTTGGTTGATAAATTGTTTTAAGCAACTTGAGTTGGGTTTTCCTGTTTTTGGGGGGAGTTGTTCGAGCCATGTAAGGTTTTTTTGATAACAGGATTCGATACTATGTTGTGGGAACTTGAGCGGTGGGGTGGTAGTATTCACAGTAAGTGTGATTTGTAGCAGGTGTAGAGTGAAAGAGGGGGTATTGTGATGTTTTGGAAGTTGTTGAGCACGATTTTCTGCTTCTGCCAAGCGGTGTTGTGTGACAGGGTGGGTGCTGAGGATTTCGGGTGGCGTTGGACTCAGTCTGGCTTCATCTTGTAATTTTCCAAAAAATTGTGCCATGGCTTCTGGGTTGTAGCCAGCTTGGCTAAGATACTGCATGCCAATACTGTCTGCTTCGGTTTCGTGTGCGCGAGACTGTTTGAGCTGCTCTTGAAGGTTGAGCCCTGTGCCGCCGAGATAAACGGCAAAGCCCGCAGAGGGGTTTTGGCTGCCGATAAGTAGAGCTGCTAAAAGGTTGGCGAAGCCAGCGAGGGTGTATTTGGATTGTTGTTTAAGGGTTCGAGAGAGATGGTGTTGGGTGACATGGGCAACTTCATGAGCGATGACAGCTGCCAATTCATCCTCGGTATCGGTTTTGAGAATCAGCCCTGTGTGGATGCCAATCACGCCGTTTGGGCCGGCAAAAGCATTGATGGAGGGAAGGTCGATTAAATAAAAAGTAAAAGGGCGGGGAGGTTGAACTTGTTGTGTAATATGCTGAGCAATTTCTCTTATTAGGCTTAATGCTTCAGGGGTTTCTACTAAGGGGTACTGTTGGTGCAGGATCGCTGAAAATTGGTTGCCAAGCTTTTTCTCAGTGATGGCATCATATTCTATTAAATCAGGTGCACCGAGGTCGGGCAAGTTAGACGCCTGAGCGTGTAAAGAAAGAATCAGGATGAAAAGGAGGGAGATTGTATTACGCATAGGTGGGTTTTTGCTAGAATGGGTAAATTGTTGTAAAGGATATGATAGCCTGTTGAGCGAAAAAATGTATGAAGAGATATTAGATGTGTCGGCTTTACCTTGCCCCATGCCGATTATTAAATTGAAACAGAAGTTGACCCAATGGCACTGTGAAGGTGTGACAGGACAGATTCGATTATTGGTTTCAGATAAAGGGGCACTTAAGGACATTCCTGCCTTTTGCCAGCAGCAAGGGCTTTTATTGGTCGAGGTAAGAGAGGGATGTGTCCCAATGGAATTTGTGATAAGGAGTGAAGCGTGAAGCATAAAAACATGTACAGACCATTAACGAAAGCGATTTTGCCGGTAGCTGGGTTGGGGACCAGATTTTTGCCTGCGACTAAAGCCATTCCAAAAGAGATGTTGACCGTTGTCGATAAGCCTTTGATTCAGTATATTGTTCAAGAGGCAGCAGAGGCGGGGATTACCGATATTATTTTGGTGACACAC
>JALUXI010000197.1 GCA_027019045.1 Piscirickettsiaceae bacterium
AAACTTTCTCTTTTTGCTTTATGGCGGCAATGGTGTGGTGAAAACACAAGGCAGTGGAATCAATAGCGCCAACTATGATAATCCTGAATTTAATCGTCTATTTGAGCAGATGCAGACGATGTCAAATAGTCCTAAACGGCTGGAGATCATTCATAAAATGGTGCGGATTGCTCAAAAAGATGCCCCTTGGGTCTGGGGGTTCTACCCTAAATCTCTTACCCTGTATCATCACTGGTATCACAATATTGTGCCGAATCTGATGGCGAATAACAGTTTGAAATATCGCCGCATAGATGGACAAAGCCGTTGGCAATCGGTGCAGCAATGGAATCAACCTGTCTTATGGCCATTTATGGGGTTGGTCATTGGCACAGTTCTCTTGGTTTGGGGGGCTTGGCGGTTGTATCAAAGCAAGCAGCAAAGGCGGGGCCTGTGTCTTGAGGAGGGGGGATGTTAGCCTATATTGTACGGCGGCTGCTCTATGCGATTCCGATTTTGATTGGGGTGAACCTGATTACTTTTCTGCTGTTTTTTACGGTGAATACGCCTGAAGATATGGCCAGAGCGCAGCTGGGGGCGAAACAGGTCACCTCTGAGATGATTGCCGCTTGGGAGCAGGCTCACGGCTATGACAAGCCGCTGTTTTTCAATCCAGAAGCAGCGGGACTGGGGAAAATAGAAAAAACGCTGTTTTTTCAAGAATCTGTGAAACTATTTGCTTTTGACTTTGGGCGTTCGGACAGTGGACGGGAGATTGCGGCGGATATCCAGCAGCGAATGTGGCCGAGTTTGGCGATTGCCTTGCCGACTTTTGTGATTGGGTTGGTGACCAATATCACCATCGCACTACTGCTGGTGTTGTTTCGATACAGTCGGATTGATTTAACGGTGATGGTGCTGGCGGTTATGATTATGTCGGTTTCGGCACTGTTTTATATCATCGCTGGGCAGGTGTTGCTGAGTAAGCTTTGGCACTGGACACCGATTTCTGGCTATGCACCTGGCTGGGAAGGCGTAAAATTTTTGGTGTTGCCTGTGTTGATTGGTGTTTTTGCAGGATTGGGGTCAGGCATTCGTTGGTATCGCAGTCTGTTTTTGGAGGAGGTGAATAAGGAGTATGTTCGCACCGCTTGGGCAAAAGGGCGGAGTGAGTTAGGGGTGCTGTTTAAACATATTTTCCCAAATGGCTTGCTACCGATTTTAACGGGCGTGGTGGTGGTGATTCCATCTCTGTTTATGGGCAGTCTGATTATGGAGTCCTTTTTTGGGATTCCTGGACTGGGGAGCTATACCATTGATGCGATCAATGCACAGGATTTTGCGATTGTGAAGGCGATGGTATTTTTAGGGTCGGTGCTGTATATCGTGGGGCTGATTTTAACCGACCTTTCTTATATGCTGTTTGATCCCAGAGTACGGCTGGGAGGGCAGTCGTGAAGCTGAGTTTGCTTTGGACAGATGGGATGATCTGGTTGCTGGTGCTAAGTCTGCTTGTCTGGGGCTGGGTGATTGGACGGTCACCACAGGTACGGCAGCAGTGGCGACAGGTATTTTTCTCTAAAATTGCCCTCTCTAGTGCCTTGGTGCTATTGGTGTATGTCAGTATTGCCTTGCTTGATTCCGTGCATTTTAAACAAGCCGTCTCCAGCCAAGATGGCAAGGTGCATTACAGTACGGAAATGGTCAGTGGGTTGGATTTAGCTTTTTCACATCTGAAAGCCATGCAAGAACGCACCTATTCCGCCCCTTTTGCGACCCATGAATATAGCCGAACGGTCATCACCAACCCGCAAGGTCAAGCCGAGCAGGTGTTTTTGCCGCTGAAACATGTGGATGCAACTGTCTCCATTGTTTGGGTAGGGGTAAAAGCTTTTGGGGGTGTTGGATTGGTTTTATTGGCAATTTATGGGGCATTTTTTAGGCAAAACAATCAGGAGAATGCCAAAAAATCCCAAAATCCCCAGTCCCGCTGTCCTGAAATCCCTTGGAAAGTCGGCTTTTTCGTGCTTTGGTTAATCTTGGGAGCTTTGTTTTGGGGCTATCTATTGAGCTTTCATTATCATGTTTTTGGCACCGATAAGATTGGACAGGATGTGTTTTTGCAGACGCTCAAAAGTATTCGCACAGGTGTATTGATTGGGGTATTGACTACACTGGTCATGTTGCCGCTGGCACTGTTTTTAGGCATCAGTGCAGGGTACTTTAAAGGCTGGGTGGATGATGTGATTCAGTATCTTTACACCACCTTAAACTCGATTCCAGGGGTGTTGTTGATTGCCGCAGCGGTGTTGATGATGCAAGTCTTTATGGAGACACATCCTGAATGGTTTGAAACTCTGCAAGAGCGGGCAGATTTGCGGTTGCTGTTTTTGATTTTAATTCTGGGGGTAACCAGTTGGACAGGATTGTGCCGACTGGTTCGGGCTGAGACGCTGAAAATCAGTGCCGTGGATTATGTGACAGCGGCTCGTGCATTCGGCGTGTCGCATTTTAAGATTTTATATAGCCATATTTTGCCTAATCTAATGCATATTGTGTTGATCTCCGTGGTGCTGGATTTTAGTGGATTGGTATTGGCCGAAGCAGTACTCTCTTATGTTGGCGTAGGTGTGGATCCGACGATGAATAGCTGGGGGAATATGATAAACCAAGCTCGGCTAGAGATGGCTCGAGAACCGATGGTGTGGTGGTCATTGCTGGCAGCGTTTATTTTTATGTTTGTGTTGGTATTGGCCGCCAATCTTTTTTCTGACCGAATTCAAACTGTTTTAGATCCAAGGAATGCAAAATCATGAGCCTGTTAAAAGTTGAAAATCTTCACCTCCAGTTGGCGGCCTCACCTCATACACCTTTATTAAAAGGCATTAGCTTTGAGGTGAAAAAAGGGGAAGTCTTTGCCTTGGTGGGAGAATCGGGCAGTGGAAAATCGCTCACCTCCTTGGCAATTATGCGGCTTTTGCCCGAGGCGTTGCAGGTGACACAAGGAAAGGTGGTTTTTGAAGAGACGGATCTATTGCAGTTAACCGAAGCCCAGATGCAACGCCTGAGAGGTAATCGCATGGCGATGATTTTTCAAGAGCCGATGACCGCTTTGAACCCTGTGATGACGGTGGGGGATCAAGTGGCTGAAGTGATTCAAATTCATCAACGCTTAGGGCGAAAAGCGATTCAACAAAGGGTGATTCAGCTGTTTGAAGAGGTGGGGATTCCCAATGCTGAAAACCGCATCCACTGGTATCCACACCAGTTATCAGGCGGGCAGAAACAGCGGGTGATGATTGCGATGGCCTTGGCGTGTGAGCCTGATCTACTGATTGCGGATGAACCAACGACAGCTTTGGATGTGACGATTCAAGCTCAGGTGTTGCAGTTGCTAAAAAGCATTCAGCAAGCCCGTTCGCTTTCCATTCTGTTTATCACACATGATATGGGCGTGGTGGCGGAAATTGCAGATCGTGTGGCGGTGATGCAGCAGGGAGAAATCGTGGAGATGGCGGAGACGGCGCACTTTTTTGAATCGCCACAACACACTTATACGCAAACACTGTTGCAAAATGCTCTACCCAAACTGGAAACCAAGCCAGCACCTAAGTCTGATGCACCGCTTTTGGAGGTAAAGGATTTAAAAGTCTATTTCCCTGTCAAAAAAGGGCTGCTGCAACGCACGGTTGATTGGGTGAAAGCGGTGGATGAGGTGAGTTTGTCGATTAAAAAAGGTGAGACTTTGGCTCTAGTGGGGGAGTCGGGCAGTGGGAAAAGTACGCTCGGGCAGGCAATTTTACGCTTAGTGCCGATGACAGCAGGCGAGATGTACTTTCAAAATCAGCCGATTGCACATTTAAAAGAGAAACAGCTCAAGCCCTTTCGCTGTAAAATCCAAGTTATTTTTCAAGACCCTTTCTCTGCACTCAATCCAAGAATGACGATTCAAGAGATCATCCGAGAGGGGATGGTGAGTTTAAAAGTGGGGCCGCAGGATAAAGCGTGGCAAGAGCAGCGGATTATTGAATTGCTTGAACAGGTTGGATTGGAAGCGGAACATCGGCACCGCTATCCGCATGAATTTTCAGGCGGACAAAGACAACGGATTGGTATTGCCAGAGCCTTAGCGGTAGAGCCAGAATTGATTGTCTGTGATGAGCCGACTTCGGCACTGGATGTGAGTGTGAGGGCGCAGGTGTTGCAGATTCTAAAAGACCTACAAGCTCGCTATGAAGTCTCCTACCTCTTTATCACCCACGACCTCTCTATCGTCCCCAGTCTTGCTCATCGAGTGGCGGTGATGCAAAAAGGTAAATTGGTCGAGCAAGGCAAAACAGAACAGGTCCTCTACCACCCCCAACATCCCTACACCCAAACCCTTGTCAACGCCGCTCCCGCCTTGGTACGGCAGTTTTATGCGGATCAGAGTGTGAAAGAGAGGGTTTCAGGTGATGAAGTGATGGTCTGAATCAGTTGTTTGGCCACTTCAGCAGCAATAGGGAGGTGTTCAATCATTTCGCCTGGAAAGAGCTGGGCTCTTAAGCTGGATTGGAAAGGGGAGAGTTGGGCGATGTGGCAGTGTAGGGTTGGGTTTTCAGTCGAGATAGTCTTAACCAACTGTTCTAACCCTGCTTTGGCGACCCCATAGGCGCCATAGTAGGCGGGGTGTTGGTGAATGGTTTGGTCACTGATGGCGATTAGCTCACCGCCCTGTTTGAGTAATGGCAGAAGGTGGTGGATGAGGTGAAAGTTGGCATTGAGATTGACTTGCATCACTTCATACCATTGCATCTCTTCAAAATGTTCAATCGGAGTAAAAGCGGGCAGGATGGCGGCATTGAGGTAGAGGGCATCCAGTGTCTGAAATTGATTTATTAAAGTCTCCGCTAGCTCGGCATAATCTTTGGGCGTTGCCCCTTTTAAGTCCATGGGGTAGAGAAAAATGCGTTCAGGTGTTTGGGTATCTAGTTCATCGTAAAGGGAATTGAGTGCATTTAAGTCACTGTCTAGTAAAATCAGTTGCTGATCATTAGCGGCAAGGGTTCGGCTTAACTCCGCTCCGAGTCCATTGGCCGCACCTGTGATTAAAGTGGTTTTCATTATTCAAAAGCCTGTTGAAAAAAGTGGGTAATTTCTAGGGGGGTGTGAAAAACATAATCCGCATTCATTAACACCTCCATTGCATTAGGAAAGTGGCAGTCTTGGGGAATAAAGCCAAAGAGAGCTGCGCCTGTTTTCATATTGGCATTTTTTCCAGCTTCAATGTCTCGAGGGTGGTCGCCCAAATAGAGGCAGTGCTCAGGCTCGACTTGACACTGCTCTGCGGCGAGGAGCATAGGAGCGGGGTCGGGCTTTTTTTGCGGAAGCGTATCGCCACAAATGACAACTTTAGGGGAAAGTGGGCATTGAGCTAAGAGGTGTTCGGTTAGGTAGGTCGGCTTGTTGGTCACAATTCCCCACGGAATTTGTTTTTTTTCTAAAATCCCCAGTCCTGATGCCAATGTTGGAAAAAGTTGGGTGTGTTGAGCGATATTTTGTTGATAGATTTGGATAAACTCATCTCGTTTGGTAAGCAGCGCATCGCCTTTAAGTTCAGGGAAGGCAAGTTGTGTCATAGCCAGTCCGCCGCTGGAAACAGTTTGGCGGATTTGGTCATAAGGCAGAGGGGGCTTGCCTGCACGGCTCAGCGTTTGATTGAGGGCATAGGCAAAATCTAAAGAGGTATCCATTAAGGTACCGTCTAGGTCAAAGAGAATACATTGAATCGACATGGCTATGCTTTTTGAAAGGCAAGGAGGTAATTGATAGAGAGGTCGTCATTGAGGCGATAGCGGTTGAGAAGCGGGTTAAACTCTATCCCCGCACTGTCTTTTAAAACCAAACCTGCTGCTCTTGCCATCTGCGTTAATTCAGCGGGCGTAATAAACTTTTCATGCGTATGCGTCCCTTTAGGCACGAGGTTCAACAGGTTCTCAGCTGCAAAAATGGCCAGTAGATAGGATTTGAAGTTTCGATTCAGGGTGGAGACAAATACCCATCCATTGGGTTTAGTGGCTTTGGCCGCAGCCTGCAAAATGGACGCAGGGTCTGGCACATGTTCTAGCATCTCCATGCAAGTCACGAAATTATACTCTTCAGGATGCGCTTCAGCGTGGTCTTCTGCTGATTGGAGTTGATAATTTACTTTTACTTCACTCTCTAAAGCATGCAGTTTTGCAGTGGTCAGCACCTCGTCCGCCAAGTCAATCCCTGTCACCTCACCACCTGCTTGAGCTAAAGCTTCAGACAAAATCCCGCCGCCACAACCAATATCTAAGATTCTCTGTCCTTGGATAGGCTGGTGTTGCTGAATAAACTGTAATCGCAAAGGGTTAATCTTATGCAAAGCTCCAAACTCACCCTCTTTGTCCCACCAGCTGTGGGCTTGGGCATTGAAGTGGTTGAGTTCGTTAGGGTTGGCGTTGAGTGAGACTGTCATGGTGGTGTATTTTGAGTTGTTGTAAGATTTTGTATTGTATCAAAGCTTGCATGAAATATAATTGGCATTTGATTTTGGATTTGAGATGGTTATTTATGTGTGGAATTGTTGGTGGTATTGCGGAAAGAAATTTAGTCCCCATTTTATTAGAAGGGCTGCGTTGCTTGGAATACCGAGGGTATGACTCTTCTGGTATTGCCCTTTTAAATCAAGAAAGCCAGATTGTCAGAAGTCGTTCATTAGGAAAGATTGCGGCACTAGAAGAGAAAATTGCACAGATGAAATCTTTAGGTCAAGACTTTTCGGGTCAAGTAGGGATTGCTCACACCCGCTGGGCAACACACGGGATTCCTTCAGTGAATAATGCACACCCTCATATCTGTAACAATGAAGTGGCTGTCGTGCATAATGGCATTATAGAGAACTATCAAACACTTAAAGACTCTCAGCTAGAGAAAGGCTATCGCTTTACCTCAGAGACGGATACCGAAGTCGTCGCTCATGCCATTCATGAAGCACTCCTTGGTCAACAACCAGCAACCGAACAGGGTCATGATTTGTATCAAGCCGTTGTTCAAGCCATTTCAACCTTTGAAGGGGCATATGCACTTGGTGTGATTTCTTCTAAAGAGCCTGATGTATTGATTGCGGCACGAAAAGGTAGTCCTTTAGTGATTGGAGTGGGGATTGGTGAGTATTTTATTGCCTCAGATGTTTCAGCGCTCTTGCCTGTTACACAAAACTTTATCTTTTTAGAAGAAGGGGATGTTGCTAGAATTCAAAAAGATCAGTTGGAGATTTTTGATACAAAAGGTCAGAAGGTTGAGCGACTAATAAAGCAATCTGCCCAATCCGTTTGTGCGGTAGAGTTAGGTGAACATCGCCACTACATGCATAAAGAGATTTTTGAGCAGCCGCAAGCAGTCATGGATACCTTGGAAGGTCGAATTACCCAAGATAAAGTATTAGTGGAAGCTTTTGGACAAGGCGCAGAAAAAGCTTTTGCAGATATCCAACAAGTCCAAATCATCGCCTGTGGCACCAGTTATCATGCAGGCCTGGTGGCTAAATACTGGTTTGAAGATATTATTCAGTTACCTTGCCAAGTTGAAGTTGCCAGTGAATTCCGTTATCGACACCCCGTTATCCAAGATAAAACTCTGTTTGTTACCATTAGTCAATCTGGTGAAACAGCGGATACTTTAGCGGCTCTAAAGAATGTTAAGTCGTTGGTAGATGCTGTCCGAGATAAACAAATCCACACGCTCACAATCTGTAATGCCCCAGAATCTAGTTTAACTAGAGAGTCTGATTTTACTTTTCTAACACATGCTGGCCCTGAAATCGGTGTTGCTTCAACCAAAGCGTTTACCACACAGCTGGTCGCACTTGCCCTCCTAATGACAGCTATCGGTAAAGTAAAGAAAACACTGTCTCAGGAAAGAGAAACGCTCATTGTCAAAGGATTACAAAAACTCCCTGCGTTGATTCAAAATGCCTTAAAGCATGAAAAAGAGATAGAACAACTAGCCCAGCAGTTCGCAGATAAACATAATGCACTTTTCTTAGGTAGAGGAACCATGTATCCTATCGCCATGGAGGGTGCGCTTAAACTAAAAGAAGTCAGCTACATCCACGCCGAAGCCTATCCAGCAGGCGAACTCAAGCACGGACCTTTAGCATTAATTGATGAAACTATGCCTATCATTGCTATTGCACCACATGATGATCTGCTTGAAAAGTTGAAGTCTAACCTTCAAGAAGTTAAAGCTAGAGGTGGAAGAATGATTGTTTTCGAGGACGAAAAAGCTAATATAGGGGCAGAAGAAGGTATTGAAATTTTAAAAGTTACCACTAATGTCGGCAGAGTGACGACACCTATTACATTCAATATCCCCCTTCAACTTTTAAGCTATCATGTTGCCTTGAACAAGGGAACGGATGTAGATCAGCCTAGAAATTTAGCGAAAAGCGTGACGGTGGAATAAAAAAGGCTGATGATAATAACTCTTTATCTTTGACCTATTAGTTGGTTATTGATACTCAAATAATCATGAGTAGTCGTTTGGGTTTTGTGTCTGCCATCGCCAAGTGTCTTGACACATGGTTTGGATGTCTTTTTCGGTTTGCCAGTTGAGTTTTTGTTTGGCTAGACTGGGGTCAGCGTAGCAGGTGGCGATGTCTCCAGCTCGTCGTTCGACGAATTGGTAAGCAATGGTTTTGCCGCTTGCTTGTTCAAAGGTTTGCACTAATTCGAGTACGCTGGTGCCTTTTCCTGTACCTAAGTTGACGGTCAGAAGTTCTCCTTCTTCTTTGCTGAAGAGATATTCGAGAGCCTTGATGTGTCCTTTAGCTAAATCGACGACATGGATAAAGTCTCTAACGCCTGTACCGTCCTGGGTGGGATAGTTATTGCCAAAGATATTGAGGTGAGGGCGTTTACCGATGGCAGTTTGGGCGATATAGGGCATGAGGTTGTTTGGAATGCCATTTGGATCTTCACCGATGAGTCCAGATGCATGCGCACCGACGGGGTTAAAATAGCGGAGAATGGCAATGTGCCAAGATGAATCTGCTGTATAGAGGTCTCTTAGTATCTCTTCAATCATCCACTTTGAACGGCCATAGGGGTTGGTGGTGGCACCTGCTGGATCGGTTTCTTTGATGGGAACGGTTTCGGGGTCGCCATAAACGGTGGCGGAGGAGCTGAAAACAAAATGTTTGATATTCGATTTTTGAAGGGTTTCTAGCAGGGTGACGCTACCCGCAACATTATTGTTGTAATATTTAAGTGGTTGTTCAACCGATTCGCCTACCGCTTTTAAGCCTGCAAAGTGTATGGTGGCTTGGATTTTATGTTGATTGAGGATGGTTTCTAAAAGTGCGGTATCACGAATATCGCCTTTGTAAAAAGGGATTGAGTGCTGAGTGATTTGTTCCACACGACGAATCGCTTCTTCTGAAGAGTTGCTTAGGTTGTCTAGCACAATCGGCTGATAGCCAGATTCGATCAGTTCAATGCAGGTATGTGAGCCAATATAGCCTGCGCCGCCTGTAACCAATATTTCTTTCATTTTTTATCCTGTCTTCATGATTAATCAGTATTTTACACAATAAAATTGTGAATGTGTTTGTGTTTTGCGATCCATGTGTTCTAAATTTTGAGCTATTTTCAGGTATAATGTCCTTTTATTTTGCGTAAAGGAAACGGAGACGGATGTCTGAGTTTGCAAGAGAGATTTTGCCTATTTCATTGGTTGATGAAATGGAGCAGTCGTATTTAAGTTATGCGATGAGTGTCATTGTGGGGCGGGCTTTGCCTGATGTTCGGGATGGGTTGAAGCCTGTGCATCGCCGTGTATTGTATGCAATGAACGAGCTGGGGAATAGTTGGAATAAACCCTATAAGAAGTCAGCTCGTATTGTGGGGGATGTGATTGGTAAATATCATCCTCATGGCGATACAGCCGTATATGACACCATTGTACGGATGGCTCAACCGTTTTCTTTGCGCTATATGTTGGTGGACGGTCAGGGGAATTTCGGCTCAATTGATGGGGATGCGCCAGCAGCAATGCGTTATACCGAAGTGCGGATGTCAAAAATTGCCCACGAGTTATTGGCTGATTTAGATAAAGAGACGGTCGATTTTACCCCTAACTATGATGGATCTGAGTCTGAGCCTAATGTTTTGCCAACACGCATTCCTAATCTTTTAGTCAATGGCTCTGCGGGGATTGCAGTGGGGATGGCGACCAATATCCCACCACATAATCTGACCGAAACCATCAATGCCATCTTGGCTTTAATTGAAAATCCTGAGATTACCATTCTTGAATTGATGGCTCATATGCCTGGGCCTGATTTTCCAACTTATGGATTGATTAGTGGTACAGGTGGTATTCGTGAGGCCTATGAAACAGGGCGAGGGCGAGTCAAAATGCGTGCCAGAACCTTTGTGGAAGAGGATAAGTCGGGTAAAGCCTCTATTATCGTGAGCGAAATTCCTTATCAGGTGAATAAAGCAAAGCTCATTGAGCGCATTGCGGAGTTGGTGAAAGAAAAGAAAATTGATGGCATCACCGCTCTAAGAGATGAATCGGATAAGGATGGAATGCGGATTGTAATTGAGGTGCGGCGAGGAGAAGTGCCTGAGGTGATCATCAACAACCTCTA
>JALUXI010000198.1 GCA_027019045.1 Piscirickettsiaceae bacterium
GCATTAAGATTGCCACCTCTTCTTATACCCGTCACCATCCCAATATTGCGATGACTAAGGCAAAATCGAATGGGAATTACATCAATTCAATGCTAGCACTGCAAGAGGCGATTAGCCACGGTTGTGATGAGGCGTTGTTGTTGGATCCTGAAGGTTATGTAGCTGAAGGCTCGGGTGAGAACTTCTTTATGGTTAAAGAGGGGGTGATTTATACGCCTGAGCTGACTTCTGCATTGGATGGGATTACGCGTAAAACCATTATGCAGTTAGCGGATGAAATGGGGTATGAAGTAAAAGAAGAACGGATTAGCCGTGATGCGGTTTATATTGCGGATGAAGCCTTCTTTACGGGAACCGCCGCTGAGGTAACACCCATTCGTGAGTTGGATGGTCGAGTGATAGGTGAAGGTTGTCGAGGGCCTGTGACCGAAGCGTTACAAACCAAGTATTTTGATTTGGTGCATGGTCGTGTGCCTGAGCATTTAGATTGGTTAACCCCAGTTAAGGACTAGGAGAAAGTAACTACTCAGCTCACCCCTGAAATCCGCCACTTCTGCGTTGGAAAATGGTCATTTACTCGTTTGTAAACTCACATTTTCCGCCTTGAATTGGCAAATTTCAGTGGCAATCTGAGCAGCTACGGGATTCGCTGAGTAGTGATAGGAGAAAAAGATGACACAATCAGCCAAAATGAATGATGAATGTTGCACCCACTGTTGTGATCAGCAGCAGATTGAGGTGACTTATGATGATTTACCTCTCCACTGCCCAACTGATGAAATGAGTTTGTGGAATGGACATCCAAAGGTTTTTTTACCCATTGAAGCGACAGGCAAAGCCAAGTGTCCTTACTGTGGCACGGAGTATGTCTTAAAAGACTGGGATCCAAACCACATTTCGCACTGAGAAAGGTTACAAAAGTTTAGAAATTTTGCCAAAATCCCCAGTCCTGTAAGCCATTTAAGCGAGCAGGACTGGGGATTTTGGTGTTTTTGGGGGCAGAACTTAGTTTTCTGTTTTCTCTTCGATTTTAGGCGGTAGATAATCTTTAGGTTTGTTTTTTAAAGCCCAGCGGTCGTGTACCCAGAGGTATTGCGGGATGTTTTGTTTGATTTCGGTTTCGTAGAGGTGGTGGAGTCGTAGCGTGTCGGCGTAGTCATCTCCGCTGGGGAAGTTGTCTAAAGCGGGATGGAAGGTGAGGGTGTAGTGACCTTTCGCGTCGCGTCGCGTAAAGCAGGGAACAACGAGGCAGTTGGTCATTTTGGCGAGTTTGGAAGTGGCGGGGTTACTGGGAGCGAGTCGATTAAAAAATGGCACTTCAATATGCCCTTTGGCGGTGTATTTTTGGTCGGGGAGAAAGAAAAAGGCTTCGCCTTTGCGTAAGGCTTTGAGCATGGCACGAGTATTGTGGTTCTCAATGGGATGAACCGCTCGTCCATCCTCGCCTTCGACAGTTCTGCCTTGACGGATAAAAGCTTCCATCAGTGGGTTGTCATGGGGGCGATAGATGGGGCGGTAGTCGGTGATAAAGGAGACAAAAAGGCCGGTGAGATCAATATGGGTAAAGTGGGGGACGAGAATTAGCAGGCCTTTGCCTGTGGCTTTTGCGGCTTTTAGATGCTCAAGTCCTTGGTAGCTTACAAGTTGGCGTTCAAATGCATTTTTCCCCCGTTTTCGATGGTCACCCCACCATACAATGAGGGTTTCCATCAGACCAATGCCTAGAGATTCGAAATGCTGATGGTTAAGGGTTTCAATCTCTTGAGCTGTTTTTTCTGGGAAGGCGAGTTTAAGATTGCGTTTGCTAATTTGACGACGCTTGGGTGCAAGTCGATAGAGGAGGTTCCCCAAGCGTTTACCGAACTTTTGTTTGGCTGAGTATGGCAGAAGTGCAATCAAGCGAGCCAAGCCTAAGCCTAACCAGATGCCCCAGTATTTTGGTGCGAGATATTGCCATTGAAAAAGTGAGTTTTGTTTTTTCATCGGTTTTGAGTGGTATTTTGTAATTGGGCGTATCGCCCCTGTTTTTGAATAAGGGTTTGATGGGTACCTAATTCTATCAGTTGCCCTTTTTCCATCACGGCGATTTGATCGGCATTGACCACGGTGCTAAGGCGGTGGGCGATCAGAATCACGGTGCGGTCTTGCTTGAGGACTTCCATGGCTTGCTGAATTTTGGCTTCAGATTCATTGTCTAGGGCAGAGGTGGCTTCATCAAAAATCAAAATGGGGGCATTTTTAAGGAAGGCTCGGGCGATGGCAATGCGTTGGCGTTGTCCGCCTGAAAGCAGGCTGCCGTTATTGCCAATGGGGGTGTCGAGTCCTTGGGGGAGTTGTTGGATAAATTCCCAGGCATGGGCGGCTTTGGCAGCCGCAATAATTTTTTCTCGGTCAAATTCAGCGTGACCATAGGCAATATTGGCCGCAACGGTGTCATTAAAGAGGACGACGCTTTGGCTGACAAAGGCGATCTGTTGCCGTAGGTAGTTCAGCTCAATCTCTGGAAGTGGCGTACCATCTAAAGTAATGCAGCCTGCTTGTGGATCATAAAAGCGGGCAATGAGGTTGACCAAGGTGGATTTGCCACTGCCTGATTGCCCCACCAGTGCGGTGGTTTGCTTGGCAGGAATTCGCAGGGTGAAGTCTTTCAGTGCAGGCTCATCGCTATTGGGGTAGGTAAAGTTGACCTGTTGAAAGTGAATATCACCTTGAATAGGGTGAGGTGTGAGTTGCCCTTGATTAGGTTCATCAGGTTGGTCAAGCAGTTCGAAAATGCTTTGTGCGGCTGCCATGCCTTTCTGTACGGTTTCGTTAATATTGGTGATGCGGCGAATGGGTTCAAAGGTGAGTGCCATGGCGGTAACATAAGCAAGCAGTTCACCTGGGGTGAAAGCTCCCTGTGCGGAAAGATTCATCGCAATATAGACAATAATGGAGAGGGCTATGGCGGCCAGCACCTGTACCAGTGGAACATTGGCGGCGGAGACTTTGGTCACCCGTAGTGTATTTTTAAACAATTCGCTGGCGGTTTGGTGAAAGCGTTGCTCTTCATAGGCTTCTGCACCGTAGATTTTGATGTCTCGATGCCCTGTTAATCCCTCCTCCATCTGATGGGTGAGTTGTCCCATATTGTTTTGCATTTCAGTGCTGGAGTGACGCATCATTTTGCTGGCTTTGTCGATAATAAAAGCGACAATCGGTCCAATAATCGCCATCAGAAGGGTGAGCTGCCATGAGATATAGAGCAGGTAGCCGAGCAGGGCGAGAATGGTCAAGCTGTCTCGGATAATGACCACCCAAGCGGTGGAGAGGGCATTGCTGGCTTGCTGGACATCATAGGTGATTTTGGCCATTAGCTTGCCAGTGCTACTTTCATTGAATGTTTGCATGGGTAGATATTGCATCTTGTGATACATGTCGGCACGAATATTGAGAATAGCTTTTTCAGCCAGCCAAGTGCTGGTGACTTTGCTGACATATTCGGCAATGCCTTTGATGATAAAGACACCTGCCAGCATCAGCGGCACTTGGGTAAAGGAGGCAGGGTCTTTTTCAATTAAGCTTCTGTCCACCAGCTCTTTTAAAATCGCTGCTGTGAGGGGTTCCATGGCTGCGATCACCAACAGCGTAAAGAGTGTCAGTGCAATGGCACCTTTATAAGGGGTGATATAACTAAGCAGGCGACGGTAGAGTTTGAGTGTTTTTTTATCGAGCATCTTTATTCACGGTGTAAAATTTTATTGACCACAATATTCGCCCACCCTTGTGCATGGAATTGTTTATTGAGGGCATCTTTATCATAGTGGTGGGTCACCCACTCCTCAAAGGAGACTTCAGGATGGGCTTGCTCAAATTTTAGAAATTCATCAAAAAAGACATCGAGCTTTCCTGTGTCTGCCCAACGGAAGTGACCATATTTCATGCTGAGTTGTTTGACTGCTTGAGAGATGGGTTCGCCTTCAACGAAGTGTTTATAGAAAACGCTCATCAGCCCTGCACGGTCAGCGCCTGATTTGCAGTGAATCAACAGAGGCTTGTCGGCGGTTAATAGAATCTCTTTTGCTTTTAAAATCATCTCCTTATCGGGAAAGGCACGGGAAGACATGGTGTGGTTAATCAGGGTAATACCAAGCTGATCACACGCCTCTTTTTCGAGCAGGTACTGCCCTGTGGTATCGGAGGCACGCATACTGATAATGGTTTTGAGACCATATTTTTCATGCAATTTACGAATAAACCGAGGAGAAGGGTGGTTGCTGCGAAAAGCTTGATCTGAGAGCTTACCAAAATTGCGGTAAAGCACCCGAAGCACCTCGTGATCAACGAACCATGCTTCTAAGTGAGCCATAAAACGGTTAAAGGGAGAAGTGAGTTTTGCCATGAATCTCTGTTTTGAAATGGAATCTGTGTATTTTACCTTTTTATAGGCATTGGGTGGGCGAGATGGTAAAATCTGTTCTTTATCATTATTTTTTGAGGTGTGTAAATGATTGTCGTCACAGGTGGTGCGGGCTTTATTGGTTCCAATATTGTCAAGGCGTTGAATGAGATGGGTCGCACCGATATTTTGGTGGTGGATAACCTGAAAAATGGCAAGAAGTTTATAAACTTGCAGGATTGTGATTTTGCGGATTATCTAGATAAAGAGGATTTTCAAGCTCGCATCTTTGCCGAAGAGGGATTACCTGAGATAGAGTGTGTTTTCCATGAAGGAGCTTGCTCGGCCACCACTGAGTGGGATGGCAAGTTTATGATGGATAATAATTATGAGTACTCAAAAGACTTGCTTAATTACTGTTTAAACCGACGAATTCCTTTTTTATATGCCTCTTCCGCCTCTGTTTATGGTGATGGCCCGACCTTTATTGAGGAGCGACAATATGAAAAGCCGCTTAATGTCTATGGTTTTTCAAAATTTCAGTTCGATCAATTCGTACGCCAGGTTTTGCCGAAGGCAGAAAGCCAAGTGGTTGGTTTCCGCTATTTCAATGTTTATGGACCAAGAGAGCAGCACAAAGGGGATATGGCTTCCGTCGCCTTTAAGCTGCATCGTGCCTTGCTGAATGGTGAAACTTTAAAACTGTTCGGGGCTTATGATGGATATGAAGCAGGCATGCAGACACGAGATTTTGTCTATGTGGAGGATGTGGTCAAAGTGAATCTATGGTTTATGCAACATTCTGATAAATCGGGTATTTTTAATTTAGGTCCCGCCAAGGCAGAACCTTTTAAAAATATTGCAGAAGCCGTGATTCAATTCCATGGCAAAGGTGAGATTGAGTATATCGCTTTCCCAGAGCATCTCAAAGGGGCGTATCAGAGCTATACTCAAGCAGATAATACCAAGTTGCGGGAAGCAGGCTATGATGCCCCTTTTCATACAGTCGCAGAAGGGGTGGAAAAATACCTCACTTGGTTAACCGAGCATCCACATGTGTTGGAGTTTGCGAAATAGGAGGAATGGATGTCATATAAGTTTATAGAAGAGCGAGAGCCAACGGATGAAGAGTTGGAAAAGTTGATGTCTGCCGCATCTGATTATGCTGAAAAGAAGGCTAGAATGGCGTATCAAAAATATATGGAAAATATCCATTTAAAAATTTTGAAATTGAAAAAGCAGAAGCAGCGTGAAGCCTAGATTAATTGTTATTGCAGGCCCAAATGGTAGTGGGAAAACCACTGTTACTGAGCAGGGGTTAGCTCATGAGTGGTTTGATGGTTGTGTTTATCTCAACCCAGATGTGATAGCTCAAGAAAAATTTGCTGGGTGGAATGATTATGAAAGTGTTATCGCTGCTGCTAAATGGGCAACGCATCAGCGGTACAACTTGATTGACCAAAAACATAGCTTAGCGTTTGAAACAGTTTTTTCCTCGCAGGAGAAGCTTGATTTTTTACAAAAGGCAAAAGACCAAGGGTACTTTATCCGTCTATTTTTTATTTGTACCGAATCTCCTGTGATCAATGCTTCTAGAGTCGCACAAAGGGTGTTGGAGGGCGGTCATGATGTGCCTATCTCTAAAATTATTAGTCGGTATAAAAAAGCCATTTTTAATGCTTATCAAGCATTAGAGATCGTGGATAGGTTGTATTTATATGATAACTCTTTTGATGGAGCTCCACCTGAATTGATCGCTAGGTTTGCTGAGGGTAAGTTGGTTAAAACTTATACGGATAAGATACCCATTTGGGCGCAAGATTTTATTTTTGAGGGTCAAAGTTGAGAGTTTTGCTAATCAAAATGTCCTCTATGGGGGATGTTTTTCATACTTTTCCTGCCTTGACGGATGCAATGAAAGCTTTGCCTGATTTGCAGGTGGATTGGGTGGTGGAAGAGGGGTTTGCGGAGATTCCTGCTTGGCATCCTGTTGTAAAGCAAGTGTTTCCTATTGGGTTACGGCGATGGCGACAGCATCCTTTTCAGTCTCGTGCTGAGGTTCGACAATTCTTTGAGCAAGTCAACCAGCAGCAGTATGACTTGGTACTAGACGCTCAAGGCTTGCTGAAAAGTGTTTGGGTTGCTCGAAAAATTCCAGCCCCGAAGGTGGGAATGGATTGGTCAACAGTGCGGGAACCTCTGGCAAGTCTGTTTTATGATCGCAAAATCCATGTACCGAAAAACCAACATGCGATTACTCGATTACGGCAACTTTTTGCACAGGCACTTAAATATGATTGGCAACCAAGTCAGCCGATTGAATACGATTTAAATGTCGAAAATCCCCAGTCCCGACTGCAGCTTGAGCAGAAGGCTCAGGCACAGGGGTTTGCGTTAAAAGATTATCTTGTTGGATTACACGGCACCACTTGGGAAACTAAACTATGGCCAGAAGAATATTGGGTTGAACTGGGACGGGAATTATTGAGTAGAGGGAAGCAATTTGTTCTGCCTTGGG
Source organism: Piscirickettsiaceae bacterium (assembly GCA_027019045.1). GTDB lineage: Bacteria > Pseudomonadota > Gammaproteobacteria > Thiomicrospirales > Thiomicrospiraceae > JALUXI01. The sequence goes on from JALUXI010000198.1 coordinate 6,897, forward strand.
GAAATGAAGAGGAATATCAAAGAGCCAAACGCATTCAATCAAAATTAACGCCTAAAAATGTATGGGTGCCAGAAACAAGATTGAGCCTGAATGAAATGGTTCAACTGCTTAAAGGAGCAGAGGCCGTAGTGTCCGTAGATACAGGTTTATCCCATGTCGCCGCTGCACTGGATGTGCCGATGGTGGTGCTTTATCGAGTGACGGATCCTGCAAAAGTTGGGGCGATGGGGGAAAAGGTACAATATTTAGTGTCGCCGTTGGCCAGCCAGTATCTTAAGCGGTTCACCCAAGCGGAGCAATCTGAAATCTCTTTACAAAGATTAGAGGTTGATAAAGTGGTGAGATATTTATGAGGGAATTCTTTTCTAATAAGGATTTACCTTTATGGTTGACGGTTTTGGTTACTTTTTTTATTCCTATTTCTGCCACAGCATCCACAATTTTTGCTTTTTTTCTGATTCTTTATTGGCTGTTAAAAGGAAGGTTGATTGATAAATGGAATGCCTTAAAGCACCGCACTCTATTTTGGGCGTGGATGTTTTATATTTTGCTCTATCCCCTGTCCATTTTATGGTCTAATCATTGGGAGTGGGTGAGTTTTTTGATTGAAAGGCATTTGTATTTTATTTTGGTGCCAGTTCTATTAACTTTGGCAGATAAGTACTGGCCTAAGCCTGTGGTTTGGGGATATGCACTAGGGTTTACCGTTTCAGAAATCCATTCATATTTAATTTGGTTTCACCTTTTACCAGGAAATGCCATTGATCCAGTGCCAACAAATTTTGCAGGACACTTTTTATATAATCCTTTATTAGCATTTGCCATTTTTGTATTGTCTTATGAGTTTTTATATAGCCGTGAACGGTGGATGATTAAATTGCTCTCGTTATTTTTTGTGGTGACGATGACGGTGAATATGTTTATTACGGGAGGAAGAGGGGGGCAGATTGTCTATTTTGTTTTAATGAGCTATCTTTTTTATCACTATTTAATCAAAAAAATAGGTTTTCGGTACGCAGCTTTAGGGAGTGTATTGGCGGTTTCATCGATCTTTTTTTTAGCTTATCACACTTCAAATTTGTTTCATGATCGAGTGAATTTGGCACTTAATAACTTTTATCATTATCAAGTTGGATCAGGTAGCTCTGTGGGGATGCGGCTGAATTATTACTATTTTACGGTTAAAATGGGTTTAGAGAATAAGCAGAGGCTAATTTATGGTTACGGTTTAGGAGAGTATCCTGATGCTATGCATCAATTTGCTAAAGAAAGAGGGGTGGAGCTTCCAATGAGAAGTGATCGTCAACATCACTTTGAACCTCATAGTCAATATTTTTATGAATTGGGAGCCTTTGGATTGATTGGGTTGATAAGTTTATTGTGGTTAATCATTCTACACTATGTTGAAGCATCGAAATTGTCAGGGGTTTACCGAGATTATGCAATTGCTTTTGCCCTGTTTTTAACAACGATTTTAATTTCAGATGCCTTGTTTATCTATTTTGAAGCGATTTTTGCAGTGGCGGTGTTAAGTGGGGTATTGTTTTCTAATCGTATCATGTCAATAGGATCGAGAGGAAATAGGCTTGAAAACTAAATTGTTTAAATTGTTGTGTTCAAATTTTGGCCGAGCTGTTCGTAAAAAAATAGATTGGTCAACCGTCAACCACCTCCTTTTTATTCGAGAGGATGCTTTGGGGGATCTAGTGGTCTCTTTAGGATTTATTCGGGCGTTTAGAAAGCTTAACTCAGCACTGCAAATTACTTTGTTATTGAGTCCTAGAAATGCCTTTTTGCTAGAGGGAAGTGATGAGTTTTCTATTGTTGAAGTGCCCTTTAGAAAAAATGGTTTATTTTTGTTCCGCTATTTAAAGCAAGAGACAAAAAATGTAGATCTTCTTATCGACCCTTTTGACCAACGGTTAAGCCGAGGGTTAATTTATTATTCTGCAGTGCAACCTAAATATTATGTTGGGTTTGCTAAAAAAGAGAAGTATGGTCTCTCTTCAAAAGATTGTACAGTGATGGATGTGGCTTTTCCTTTAGATAGGGAAAAAACTTATTTTGAAAACTTTAGACAGTTTTTTCAGCAGTTGTCAGAAGAAACACTCTCTTTGGAGGAAATGAGAGAACTTTCTCAGGTCAAAGTGCTTCCTCAATATGCTCAACAAGCGTCAGCTTTTCTTAACAGACATGAGATTAAAGATTTTCCCATTGTTTATTTTCATGTTGAGGGTTCTTCACCAGAAAGAACACTTTCGACTGAAGCGATACAGTATATAGTGGACTTTGCGGCTCAAAAAGAATTATTGATGATCGTTTCGGCTTCTCCTCAGTATCGGAACCAGCTATTAACACAGATAAATTTGCCTCATAATGCTGTGCTGACAGAGGATTGCATGCCTTTTCAAGCGTTGATTAGTTTGGTTGAGAGAAGTGACTTGTTATTGTCAGTTGATACTTCTTTTATCCATATTGGTTCTTCTTTTAATAAAAAAATCCTTGGTCTTTTTACGCAAAACCCTAATCGGCCAAGGGGAGACAGAGATAAAATGTTTGACCCTTTTTCTGATCAGTTTGAAGTTTTATTTTTTGAGAGAGGGTTAGATCAACTCAAAAAGATAGATATGCAACGCATAACCACTACTTTTGAAGAGAGTGTAAATGGGCTTTAAAAAATATTTATTAGGTTGTTGTTTAAAGCACCCAGACGAGAATTGTTTAGAAAAAGCTTCACGGTTTATCATTTTACGAGATGATGGTATTGGTGATATTTTGATTATGCTTCCTTTTTTATATGTATTGAAAAAAAGGTATCCAGATAAAGAGATTGTGCTGGTCGTAGGTGAAAGGAATTATGGCCTAGTGAAGCATTTAACAGATTTTAATGTTGTTCTGAAGCGTAAGAGGACTCATATCTTTTTATTAGGGTTATTTTTGCGAAAAAAATCAGATACGCTATTTTTTGATTTCTTTTACCGTCGTTGGACACAAATGCTTTTATTTTATTTTTCGTTGAAACCTGTTTGTGTAATGGGCTTTAAGAAGGAGGATAAGCGGAATCTAAAGAGTGAGTGGTTAAAGAATTTTTCTTCTCCCCTTGAGCTTGATAAGGAGGTTACCTTCTTTGAGAATTATCGGAGGTTTTTGGAGAAAATGCTTAATACCTCTTTATCGAAAAAGGAATATCTTTCCTCTGTCTCCTTCCCGATCCCTGAGCCAGTCCAACTTCGAGTTGAAAGTTTTTTAAAGCGTTTAGGTGACGGTAAAGTCATATTTATCAACTTGGAAGGTGCTGATGTTTATAGAAAGTTCTCCATTGCTTTAATTCAGAAGCTAATTGATAGGCTGGTGATTTTTAAGAAGGTGAATTTTATCCTTTCAGCTACACCTAACTATCTAAAAAAAATTAAAAAATCCGTTGATCATGAATATGAAAATATCTTTTTTATGTATGACGGTTTAGAGATATTGGATGTTATGGCTATGGTAAAACAGTCTGACTTAGTGGTTTCTGTAGATACTTCAGTAATTCATATGGCTTCTCTTTACAATAAGGATACGGTAGGTATCTATATTCAAGATCGTCATGTTGATAAGTTGTT
>JALUXI010000199.1 GCA_027019045.1 Piscirickettsiaceae bacterium
TCATAACCACGATCCATAAAGACTTTAGCCATTGCTTTGGCGTTTTTAATCACATTTTTTGCATAGGTTTTAAACGCTGGCTCCATCGCCTCTTTAAAGGCCACCGCTTTTGCTGCAATCACATGCATCAAAGGTCCGCCTTGCGCACCTGGGAAGATCGCTGAGTTTAATTTTTTCTCGATTTCAGGGTTGGCCTTAGCCAAAATCAAACCAGCACGAGGACCTCTTAATGTTTTATGAGTAGTTGTCGTAGTGACATCTGCGATCTGCACAGGGTTTGGATATTCACCTGCTGCGACTAAACCAGCCACATGCGCCATATCGACCATCAAATAAGCACCCACTGCATCCGCAATGTCACGGAATCGTTGCCAATCGACAACTTGAGAATAGGCAGAGAAGCCAGCGATAATCATTTTCGGCTTGTGTTCTTTTGCTAGGCGTTCCACTTCCTCGTAATCAATTTCACCTGTTTCAGGGTTCAAACCATACTGTACTGCGTTATAGATTTTGCCTGAAAAGCTAACATGAGAGCCGTGTGTTAAGTGACCGCCATGCGCCAAGCTCATTCCCAGCACCGTATCGCCAGGCTCAAGCAGTGCCATATAGACAGGCGCATTGGCTTGTGAGCCTGAATGAGGCTGCACATTAGCATAGTCCGCACCAAACAGTTCTTTTGCACGGTCAATCGCCAACTGTTCAATCACATCCACATGCTCGCAACCACCGTAATAGCGTTTGCCTGGATACCCTTCTGCATATTTATTGGTCAACACAGAGCCCTGTGCTTCCATCACACGAGGGCTGGCATAGTTTTCAGAAGCGATCAACTCAATATGATCTTCCTGTCTCTGTGCTTCTGCTTTGATCGCATCGGCCAACACATCATCATAACCTTCAATTTTCATCGATTTCTTAAACATGCAAAGGGTCTCCAAATAATTTTAAACAAAGGCGAATTTTAACCGATTTGCAACCTAAATTGCTGAAAAAGCCAGTCCTGCTCTTTATAAAAACCTAAATTTTAGGTAAAGTTTGCGTATTCAATGAACAGTAAGGTCAAAAAATGGCACAATTTGTATATACCATGAACCGTGTGGGCAAAATCATCCCACCCAATAAGTACATTCTTAAAGACATCTCCCTCTCCTTTTTTCCAGGTGCCAAAATTGGTGTTTTGGGGTTAAATGGTGCAGGAAAATCCACCCTACTTAAAATTATGGCAGGCATCGATAAGGACATTGTCGGTGAAGCTCGCCCTCAACCTGGCATTAAGATCGGCTACCTTCCTCAAGAACCCCAACTGAATCCAGATAAAGATGTACGAGGTAATATTGAAGAAGCAGTTGCCGATGTCAAAGAAGCACTCGCAGAACTAGATCAAATTTATGCGGCCTATGCCGAGCCTGATGCCGATTTTGATGAGCTAGCCAAACGCCAAGCGGAGGTCGAAGACCTGATTCAAGCCAAAGATGGACATAATCTTGAACGCACTTTAGAAATTGCCGCAGATGCCTTACGACTCCCTCCTTGGGATGCCGATGTCACCAAGCTTTCTGGTGGGGAACGCCGTCGTGTCGCCCTCTGCAAACTCATCCTTGAAAAGCCTAACATGCTGTTGCTTGATGAGCCGACCAACCATTTAGATGCTGAATCTATCGCTTGGCTGGAAAGGTTCTTATTAGAATTTTCTGGCACCGTCGTTGCCGTGACCCACGATCGCTACTTCCTAGATAATGCCGCCGAATGGATTTTGGAGTTGGACCGTGGAGAAGGAATTCCCTTT
>JALUXI010000200.1 GCA_027019045.1 Piscirickettsiaceae bacterium
TCCTCCTCTGATCTTGACGCAAAACGCAAAGCCGCCATGGCCGCCGCCAAAGCAAGAGTGGCTGCCGCTGCCAAGAAAAAAGCTGCTGTACCATCTGAAGACGAGCCCGCTCAAAATAGTGAAGCCGCAAAAGCTGCTCGTCGCCAAGCTGCGATGGAAGCGGCCAAAGCGCGTGCAGCTGCCAAAAAATCTGAACAGTCATCACAACCTGAATCCACTCCATCAGCTTCATCAGACGATAAACGAGCCGCAGCAATGGCAGCGGCAAAAGCCAGAGCAGAGGCTTTAAGAAAGCAAAAAGCACAGTCCAGTAAAACGGAAACAGAAGAGGCAACAAAAGAAGTGGAAACCACCGAACCCTCCGAACAAACCCAGTCAAACATCCCTAAGCCCACTGCTGAAGATCGCCGTGCAGCTGCCATGGCCGCAGCCAAAGCGAGAGCAGAAGCCTTGCGTAAAAAGAAAGCCGAAAACACATCCGCCAGTCCGTCAGACCGTCAAGGAGACCAATAAATGAAAAACTGGCCTATCCTCTCCTCCCCTTTTGTCCATTCAGACAACAGCGTGCGTAAAACCATGATGCAGGTACAACTTGCTAGCTTTCCTGCTCTCTTTGTCTATTTTTATTTTTTTGGTTACGGTATTACCATCCAGTGGACACTCGGTGTGATGACCGCCCTACTGGTCGAAGGGTTGATGCTCTATTTAAGAAATCGTCCCATCAAACCTTATATTACCGATTTTAGTGCCTTAATTACCGTCACCGGTTTGGCATTCAGTGTTCCCCCTGATGCGCCTTGGTGGGTGATGGTGACGGGAATCAGTTTTGCCCTGATTTTTGGCAAACATCTCTATGGCGGCTTAGGCTACAACCCCTTTAACCCAGCCATGCTCGGCTTTGCATTTTTAATTATCTCTTTCCCCGTACAAATGACACTCTGGACCAGTCCCATTGATGTCTCAGGGGAAAAGCCCAGCTTTTTACAATCGCTTGAAATCATCTTTTTAGGCCAAAGCCAAGGGATAACAATTGATCAAATTACTGGTGCCACACCACTGGGTCACATCAAAACCCAGCTTACCCAAGGGATTCCGCTGAGTGAAACGCTCAAAGAGAATCTATTTACCCACTTTCAAACAGGTGTTGGCTGGGTATGGGTGAATATCGCCTTTATTATGGGGGGGCTCTACCTGCTCCTCACCCGCACCATTCGTTGGCAATTTCCTGTCGGCTTCCTAGCGGGACTGGGGATTATGGCCTTTATTTTTCATCAAATCGATCCAGAAACTTACGCACCACTAAGCGTACATCTCCTCTCTGGCGGCACCATGCTGGCAGCTTTTTTCATTATTACCGATCCCGTCACTGCCCCTACCACCCCCAGAGGACGACTGTTTTTTGCATTTAGCATTGGTGTGCTACTCTATATTATCCGCAACTGGGGTGCCTTCCCTGATGGCATCGCCTTTGCAATTTTGATTCTCAACATGTTCGTCCCGCTTATTGACCAATACACCCAGCCTCGTGTCTTTGGCTACAATGTGGAGAACAAGTCATGAGTCAGCAAACAAACACCCCCCTATGGCACCAAATGCTGCGTTCTGCGGGACTACTCAGCTTTTTCATTCTACTTGGCATCGGGCTTTTGCTCTTGGTTGCCCAGTTTACCCAACCTAAAATTCAACAAGCTGAACAACAAACCCTGCTCAATACATTTCAAGAGATTGTGCCCGCATCGGAATATGATAATGACCCACTCAAAGATACC
>JALUXI010000201.1 GCA_027019045.1 Piscirickettsiaceae bacterium
AAACTGTTTTCTGAACCGTTCTTCAGAAAACTGTTCTGCATGTTGGCGGATGATGGCATTATCAAAATTTTGGGCTTGTTGTTCAAATTGTGTGACCGCTTGTTGGATCGCTTGTGCTGTTTGTTCTGTAAAAAAGAGGCCTGTTTTTCCTTCAATCACTGTCTCTAAGGCTCCCCCTTTGGCATATGCGATTATGGGGGTGCCTTGTGCTTGTGCTTCAATGGGGGCGATACCAAAGTCTTCTTCTGCAGCAAAGATAAAGGCTTTGGCTTGTGCAAGCTGTACTTTGAGTGCCTCCCCTTTTAGAAATCCGAGCATTTGAATATGGGTTGCCTGCCCTATTAGCTGTCTAAGCTTCTTTTCTTCTTGCCCTTCCCCTATCACAATCAGTTTTTTATCCGGCATTTGCTTAAAGGCTTGAATAATGAGATCAACCCTTTTATAGGGGACTAATCTTGATACGGTTATGTAAAAGTCTTGTTTGGATTGAGGCTGATAGGCTGCTATTTTGACAGGCGGATAGATCACTTGTGCATCTCGACGATAGACTTTGTTAACTCTCCGTTTGATAAAGTGAGAGTTGGCAATAAAGTAATCCACTCGGGCTGCTGTACTTTGATCCCAAATTCTGAGTTTGTGGAATAGATAGCGGGTTATCAAGCTTTTAAACCCTTTATCATAACCTGTTAATTTTAAGTATGCTGATTGCATATCCCATATATAGCGCATAGGAGAATGAATATAGCAAATATGGAGCTGATCGGGTCCTGTGATTACAGATTTTGCCACCGCATGGGAGCTGGAAAGAATGAGCTGATATGGAGATAGATCAAACTGCTCAATAGCAATGGGCATCAAGGGTAGGTATTTTTGTAGATGCTTTTGCGCAAAGGGCAAATTTTGTATAAAGGAAGTTTGAACTGGCTTGTGTTGTAAAAAACCTCTTTGCTGCTCTGGTATAAAATCAACTAGTGCATATAAATCGGCTTCAGGATAGAGTTGAATCATCTGCTCTAACACTCTCTCTGAGCCAGCATATACAGTTAACCAATCATGAATAACCGCTATTTTAAATCCTTTTTTAACGACATTATCGACCATAAATATCGTCTTCTCTAATAATATCATCCTCGCCTGTATATTCTCCAACCTGTACTTCTATCATGACAAGATCAATTTTCCCTTGATTTTCAAGACGATGGCGCTGCCCCATTTGGATATAGGTCGATTCATTTGGACGAACAATAAAAGTTTGATCTTCAATACTGACGGTTGCGGTACCAGAAACAACGACCCAGTGCTCATTTCTGTGCAGATGTTTCTGCATAGAAAGCTTGCCGCCAGGTTTTACATAGATTTTTTTGACCTTATATTGAGGGCCTTCTTGTAGAAGTTTGTAGTGTCCCCATGGGCGGTAAACAAGTGGGAGGGTGTGAGCGAGATGAGGCTGCTTTTGTTTTATTTTGTCCAAAACTTTTTTGACCGCTTGGCTACTACCTCTTTTGGAAATCAATAACGCATCACTTGTATCAACAACTAATAGATCATTCACATCAATTAAAGCCACTTCTCGTTCATGAGTCACCACAAGGTTTTGTGTAGAGTCAAGGTATACAGGTTCTGGAGAGCTTGACTTTATTTGAATTGTTGCATTTTGACTTTCATCTTGCTGTTTTGATTCTTCATATAGTGCGTCAAAACTACCTAAATCAGACCAACCTATATCACATGGCACTACCTTTATTTTTTTGGATGATTCCATGACCGCATAATCAATTGACGCATCAGGCAGTGTTTGCATGAGTTGTACATCTATTTTGACACATCCTTCTTGATTATCCACTCCCTGCTCTATCACTTTTTGACAGGCTTGATAAATATCATTTCTATATTGCTTTAGTTCCTCTAAAAAAACACCTGCCTGAAAACAAAAAATGCCTGCATTCCAATAATAATCACCCGAGTCGAGATATTGTTTTGCCAATTCTTTGTTAGGTTTTTCTACAAATCGTAAAACATCATGACCTTTTGCTTGAATATAGCCGTATCCTGTTTCTGGAGAGGTTGGCTGAATGCCAAATGTGACTAAATACCCCTGTTTAGCAAATGACTTTGCACGCTCTACTGCATTCTGATATTCAGTTTGATTGGAAATCAGGTGATCGGAAGGCGTAACCAATACAAGCTGTTCTTTTTCCATTAACATACAATTTAAGGCAATAGCTGGAGCGGTATTACGCGCCACAGTTTCCAATAAAAAGTGTGTGTTACATGGTTCAGCGATTCCTTCTAATTGGTCAAGTGCAAGGAAGTATTGTTCGACATTTGTGACAATCCATGTACTATCACAAAACGCTTGATTTCTCTCTATGGATTTTTGAAAGAGTGAGGCGCCTTCAAACAATCTAACAAACTGCTTGGGAAGCAGCTTTCTACTGAGCGGCCAAAGGCGTGTACCTGACCCCCCACAAAGAAGAATATTTACAAGAGAGTCCTGTTTATTGCTACCCATACCAACTGACCATACTAAAATAATGAGAGCAGATTCTACCCTGAATCTACCTAGTTGTAAAATTCAGGAAACTGCAAACTACTTATTTTACTTACCAAGAATCTTATCAGCCAACTTTAGTCCTTGAATTTGGTTGGTGGTGACAAGGAGGGTGATGTAGGCTTGGGTGAGGTTGGTCATATTGTCGATGTATTTGAACTGGGTTTGTTGGAGTTTATTGAGTGCATCATTGACATCGATCATGCTAGCAAGTCCTTTTTGAAATTTGGTTTGTTGAGCGGTGAGATAGAGTTGGGCAGCTTGTTGGGCGTGTAGGGTCATGGGGAGCATATTGACGGCACTGTCAAAGGTGGTTTTGGCTTCGCTCCATTGGGCTTTGAGCGTATTTTGGGCATTTTTAAGGTCTGCTTGGGCGGATTTTTTGAGCAGTTGCGCACCATCGACTTGTGCACTAGTCTGTCCACCTGAATAGATGGGCAGTGTGAGATTGATGCCTACTCTGGATACATTGTCATAGCTGTTTTCGTTATTGGGCGTATCGGTTGAGTAGTGGCTGTAGGAGGCGGTTAAGTTGGTTTTTGGCCAGTAGTCACTTTTAGCTTGTTGAATCTGTGCTTGGGCGGAGGTGATGTTCGCCTTGGCGTATTGTATTTGGGGATTGGTTTGAATGTCTTGTGCTTGGTGTTCGATAAATGCTTGCATCGCTTTGACAGTTTTTAATACATTGTGGTTAGCGATTCGAGGAAGATGAAGTGGCGTTTCTCCAATGTATTTTCTCAACTTAACTAGATTGGTTTGGTGAATGCCTTTTTGTTTTTTGAGGTCAATCTGGGCGTTGTCTAAATCGACCTGCGCCTGTAGCACATCGACTTTGCTGCTGAGGTGCAGGGCGTACTGTTTTTCTGCTTTTTGCAATTTAGATTGATTGAGATCTACGAAAGTTTGGAGGAGTTTAATTTTCTGTTGGCTACGAATGACTTCTAAGTAGGCTTGAAGAGCATCTTGTGCCAATCCAAGTGCTTGACTTTTATACTGCCATTGTCTGATTTGGCTTCGAGCTTTTTCTACTTGGATACCTGCATTGACTCTTGGATCGTAAAGATTTTGATTGACTTGAAGTGTAAAGCTATAGAGCCCTTGCTCCATTTTTTTATTGGCATACTTGGGGTTATATTCATAACGATTTCGACTGTAATTGGCTGAAAACTGCACAGTGGGATACAGTCCCGCTTGAGCTTGCCTAATACGCGTTTTGGCACTTTGTGCTTGATATTGTGCAGATCGTGTTTTGGGTTCAAAAGTTAATGCTTGCTGATAAATCTCCGAGAAACTTTGCGCCCAAACAATTTGTGATGAACAAAACAGGGTGAGTGTCATGAAAGACAGTGTAATCCGCTTCATTGATGTGTCCTTTTATTGATTTGGAGCCAATAGCAAACGCTCTACCATTGGCACCCAAGAAGCCTTAATGTATTTTACAAACTTAGGCTTGTTTTTGAGAGGCGAGCGTAAAGAGTTTATTCACATTTTCAAGTGATTTTAGGTGATTTTCAATTAAACCAATCATCCCTCGACGCGTCCAATCAGCTAGCTGTACATCATCAAGTGCATTAAGCTTTTCACGATCCACCACTTTGAACCCTGACACCAGTACTTGAGTAGTGTCACCTGATTCTACACTGATTTCTTGTTCGATAAGAATATCTGCTTGATTGATTTCATTGGCAATGGCTTGGGTCACTTGTGCTTGCTCATCAAAAGATTTGAGGAATTCAATCGCATGATTGAGTGCCTCGGTGGCTTCGCCCTCTTCGTCAAAGAGCGGTTGTCCTTCTTCTAAGGATAGCGTGGTTGAGTCTTCATCAATAAGGACAATTTTTTGATCAGGTTGATCTTCTGTGCTAGCCAGTGCAAAGGGATGTTTACGAAGGTTGGCAGGAACATATTCAGTGATCCATTTACCTTCTTCGTTAATGGCTAGACTTTCTCCACCAAGTGAAACCAAAGCGACGATATTGGTTTGTTGATTGTCATCTACGGTAAAAACGACAGGAAAGTCTTTAGCCACTGCGGGGACTTCTGTAGCCAAAAGCGGAATGGAAACCAGCTCTTTTGCAAAGTTTAAATCTTGCAACGGCTTGATTTTAAGATCTTTATGGCTCTCCTTACTGAGTACGGTAAAGTTTTGTGACATTTTTCGCTCCTTTAATGGATTTTTAGGGGGTCTTCCCCGTTTTTTAACAAATAAGCTTGCACCAATGAGTTGCTCAAGCTGTTTAATAAAAGAGGGTCTTGCGGTAATTTTTTGGGTATCGATACAGGTTTGAATAAAATCCACCCGATCTTGCGGCAAAGGGGTGAGCAATCTTTTTCGATAGGCAGCTTGCTGTTGTTGCATTGTTTTGCCAAGTGTTTGATATTGTGGCAACGGTTGCAAAATTTTATTAGGCTTTTCTCCCGTATGGTACGGCAAACTGGTTTCTATCGCTTCTGGCAGTGTTTCGATAAACTGAAAAGTATCGAGTAGGTAAAACTCAGGTTCTACCAGTGAGTTTTTATAGCGCCCTTGATAGAGGGTACCTATATGGTCATATTTTTTATTGTAGGTTCGGGTGTAGGTACGCATTAAGGTTTGCATACATTTAATGATGCCATCTTCTTTTTGTGGCAGTAGCAAAAGATGCACTGTTTGCGAACAGAGTGCATAAGCCGCAATCCGAACCCCTGTATTTGTTGCACTTTTAGCCAATAGCGTTAAAAAAGTTTGACGATCTTCTGCGGTTGGAAAAAGGTCAACTTGTGCTTGTATCTTAATATGCTGGGGGGTGTTGGGTAAAAATATGCGAACTTTGCGCCCCATAATAATGGTTCCTAATTCATGTCTTTTAGTATGTGTGAGCATTATACAGAGAAAAAAATTAAATGGAAATTTATTGTGACACTATTTTTTAGTATATAATTGGTTCCAGTTTAAAATTTTGGGCAAGTGGAGGTATTCCTTTATAATGCTTTGCTTGCTTATTCGCTTTGATGAAAAGGAAATGTAATGACCCCTAACCAACCATCCGCTAAAGAGGCTCAAACTGAGCTACACCGTGCCTTGAAGGTGGCTAAACGCTCTTTTATTGCCGTAGGACTATTTAGCTTTGTGATCAATATCTTAATGCTGACACCTGCCTTATATATGTTGCAGGTCTATGACCGTGTTATGCAGAGCCGAAGCATTGAAACTCTGATTTTGATTACACTCATTGTGGTGGTGCTATTTATTGTGATGGGGTTGTTGGAGATTATTCGTGCCAGAGTACTGGTTCGAGTAGGCAATAAGCTCGATATGCATCTCAATGGGCATTTGTTTGATAGCATCTTTCATATTGCCAAAATGAACCCTGCTGCGGGAACCGCTCAGCCAATTACTGATTTAACCAAGGTTCGCCAATTTTTAACGGGGAATGGGGTGTTTGCTTTTTTTGATGCCCCTTGGTTTCCGATTTATCTTTTTATTTTGTATCTCTTTAGCCCTTGGTTGGCGTTATTTGCCTTTTTTGCCAGCTTGGTTATTATGACGATTACTTTAATAAATGATTTCACAACAAAAAAGCGCTTGGCTGAAGCGAATTTGCTACATAACCAAGCGCAAAATTTTGTGAGCCGAAACTTACAAAATGCAGAAGTGGTACATGCAATGGGAATGCATGTCCATTTGAAAAATCACTGGCTAAAACGACACTTGAAATTTTTAACTGCACAGTCTGAAGCAAGTGATATTGCTGGGAAATGGTCCAACTCCAGTAAAACCATGCGTCAGATGTTCCAAGCATTAACTTATGGTATTGGGGCTTATTTAGCCATTATGGGACAAATTTCTGACGGGATGATTATTGCCGGAGCGGTGTTAATGGGGCGTGCATTACAGCCTTTGGACTTGCTCACCAATACCTGGAAACAGTTCACTGAAAGCAAAATGGCATATAAGCGATTAAATGACCTGCTGGCTCAAATTCCTGAAATTCCTGAAACCATGTCTTTGCCTGCCCCTAAAGGTGAAATTCGTTTAGAAAATGTCGTCGTAGTGCCTCCAGCCGCTAAAACACCTACCATCAAAGGGATCAATATGCAAATTCCCGCTGGCACCACAGTGGGATTGATTGGCCCCAGTGCTTCGGGGAAATCTACTTTAGCTCGAGCAATCTTAGGTGTTTGGCCTTTAACCAATGGAAAGGTACGACTTGATGGAGCAGATATTCACCAATGGAATACTGAAGAGTTAGGACCTTATATTGGTTATCTACCACAAGACATTGAATTGTTTGAAGGCACCATTAGCCAAAATATTAGCCGATTTGGTGAACTGGATGCTGATGAGGTGATTAAAGCGGCTCAATTAGCGGGCGTGCATGAGATGATTCTTCGTTTGCCTCAAGGCTATGATACTTATGTCGGGCCAGGAGGTGCCACCCTTTCAGGTGGTCAACGACAGAGAGTTGGTTTAGCTCGAGCTCTTTACCGTCAGCCCAAATTATTGGTGTTAGATGAACCTAATTCCAACCTAGATGATGTGGGAGAAAAAGCCTTGCTTAATGCAATTAAGCAAATGCAAGCTCTTAAAAGTACCATTATTTTAATCACCCATAAAACTAATATTCTATCGGCTGTTGATCGTATTGCTGTCATGCAAGATGGGGTGGTGACTCATTATGATGAACGCAATAAAGTCCTTCAAGCCTTACAACAAGCTGCTCAGCCACAACAAGCTAAGCAAACGCAACCCAATCAACCCACTGGTGCGGTCAAAATGGGTAAACCAACCATGCGTAACCCTGGAGAATCAAAGTGAGTAAACAATCTAACAACATCCATAAAACCTCTCCCAATGAAGCCGTCAAGGAAGAGGATATCATCGAAAAGGCTGAAAAAGGCATTGAATCACCAGAACAAATAATTGAAGAAGCCACTCAAGATCCTGAATTAAGTCTGCCAAATACCAATGATGGTCGTTATATTCTTTACGGTTTAATCGTCATCTTCTTAATGTTTGTCATTGTCGGCGGCTGGTCTGCTACGGCTGAACTTAAATCAGGAGTCCCTGTTCCTGGTCAGGTTGTGGTTGAAGGTGAAAATAAAATTATTCAAAGCCCTGATGGCGGCGTGGTCGATAAAATTTATGTCGATACAGGTGATCATGTGAAAAAAGGGCAATTATTAGTTTTACTCAATACAACTAAGCTTCAATCCTCTTATGATTATTTCTATCAAAATTATCTAGACCAACTGGCTTCTAAATCTCGCTTACAGGCGGAAAACAAAGGCGAATCAGAAGTTTCATTTCCAAATGAGATTATAGCGTTACCCGCTGTAAAAAAAGAGAAGGTCACTCAACCTCAAATTTCTATTTTTGAAAATGATATGCAAACGCTGAATCATAACCGTCAGGTCGCCAAAGAGCAGATTCAAGTCTTAGAAAATAAAATTGCGGGACTTAAGGAAAGCATTACCTCTAAACAAGCGATGTTGGCATCTTATGAGGCTGAAGCTAAAGATCAACAAGAGTTATTTGATGCACACCTCACCGATATAAAACGCTTAAGAGACCTGAGAAGACAAATTGAGTCTTTAAAAGCGGATATTGCTCAAGCTGAATCTCAAATTCGATCTGCTGAAGGGGAAATTCAAAAAACCAGAACCAAGTTAAAGCTAGATGAAGAGCAGTTTTTCAAAAAAATCAAAGAAACATTAGTTCAAACAGAAACCAAGCTATCTGAAACTCAAGCTAAACTTAAAACCCTTCATTATCAATTAAGTCATGCAAAGATTACTTCGCCTATTGATGGTACTGTACTTAATATAAAAGTCAATACAGTGGGTGCCGTCATCAAGCCTGCTGAGTCCATTATGGAAATTGTACCAAATGATTCTAAGTTGATTATTCAGGCAAAACTGAGTCCCCAGTATATTGATTATGTACATCCTGGATTAGATGCTGATTTGATGTTTCCTGCCTTTAGACTCAAAGATACATTTATGCCAGTCATCCCTGGGAAAGTCTTCTATGTCGCAGCAGATAGCACCATAGATAAAAAAACTGGAAGAAGTTATTACCAAGTCAAACTTGAAGTCACTTCTAACGGCTTAAAAACACTTCAAAAAGACCATTTTAAACTGACTGCTGGCATGCCAGCGAATGTCATTATCAAAATTGGACATCAGACAGTGTTAGAATACCTGCTCAAGCCTATTTTGGTGATGGCTGAAAAGGCATTCTTAGAAAACTAATTCTTATTGAGCGCTTTGCACGAGATGGATTCACGGATAAAAAAGGCTAAAATTTCTTTTTTCTTTCGCATCCTACTCATGCAAAGCTCTCTTATTGAGGGTGTTAAATTACCCTCACACTCATTTAAAGCAAGGTAATTTGTGAAAGTTTATCTAGCAACCTTTTTATTGGCTCTGGCTGACTTTTTGGCATTGGATTTGAGTATTGCCTTAGCCTTCTGGGTTTTATTTGATCAATTCTTACCTCTAAAAAGTGAATTTCTATGGTTTTCCACCATAATTATTGCACTCTTTTTATACCAGGGTCTTTACTTTAATCGCTATGATTTCTGGCATGAAAGCCGTCTAATTCTAAAAACTTTGATCTTTAGCTTATTCCTTCTACTTCTCTTTTTCGCCCTCCTCCAAACAATCTCAAATTACCCTTCGCCCCCTATTTCTTGGCTAATATTGAGTTTATTCTTTTCCGCCTTCCTGCTCCCAGCCACCAAACAACTCCTTAAACGCAGTTTCTATCATTTAAACCTTTGGCGTATTCCTGCTAAAATCTATGGGCTAGATCCAGAGTTAAGCTATACCATTTTCAAAAACCCTTATCTAGGGTATGAAAAAGCAAAAAATAACCAAGCAGAAACCATCTTTATTAACTCTGCAAAAATTCCTTTAGAAAAGCTCAAAGAAATTCTATTTCATGAAATCCAAGAACACCATCGTGTCATATTTATTCCTCTGGTCAATGAATTTGACTTAACCCATATGCCTGTTTATGAACTCACAAACGCAAGAACCAACTTAATCAGCCTAGAAAATCGCTTAAAAAACCCTCTCTATTTTTATCTAAAAAATACCATCGAATATACCATCATCATCTTCTCAGCGCCTTTATGGCTCTCTTTGATGGGCGTGATTGCATGGAGAATTAAACAAGAAGAGCCGAAGGCTTCTATTCTCTTTCGACAAACTCGCATAGGATTACACGGTAAGCCTTTTATCTGCTATAAGTTCCGTACAATGAAACCTCAGGCTGATCTGCTTTTACAAACCTATCTTTCACGACACCCTGAGGAAATTTCGTTTTATCAAAAGTACCATAAATATCAAAATGATCCTCGTATTACGCCATTGGGTCATTTTTTAAGACGCACTTCTCTAGACGAAATCCCTCAAATTTTAAATGTATTAAAGGGAGAAATGAGTTTGGTTGGCCCTAGACCGCTTGTACCTGGAGAAATGCCCAAAGACACGCCTTTTGCAGACTTAATCTTAAGTGTTAAGCCAGGTATTACAGGACTATGGCAGGTCAGTGGTCGCAACCTACTCACCTTTGAACAAAGAACAGAGATGGATATTTGGTATATCCGAAACTGGAATCTTTGGTTAGATATAACACTCTACCTTAAGACAATTAAGATATTAATTTTTCCTGAATTCGTATCATAAGTGCATAACCTTCAACCCTTAATTTAATTGTGAAGAAATCATTTTGCCAAAAATAGACAAGGCTCAAATGT
>JALUXI010000202.1 GCA_027019045.1 Piscirickettsiaceae bacterium
TTGTCTTCCCAATGATGCGAGCCAATGCAATCTATGAAGGTGAATATCGCTTAGGCACCTCGATTGCCCGTCCTTTGATTTCAAAACGATTGGTCGAGATTGCACAAGAGACGGGGGCGGATGCCATCTCTCATGGTGCGACGGGGAAGGGGAATGATCAGGTGCGTTTTGAGCTGAATGCCTATGCTTTAATGCCTGATGTGCAGGTGATTGCCCCTTGGCGTGAGTGGGATTTGACCTCTCGTGAAAAGTTGATGGCTTATGCGGAAAAGCATGGGATTGCGATTGAGAAGAAAAAGGGTAAAAAGTCGCCTTACTCAATGGATGCTAACTTGCTACACATCTCTTATGAAGGTGGGATTATTGAAGACCCAGCTAATGAGCCAGAAGAAGATATGTGGTTATGGACGGTTTCACCCGAAAAAGCCCCTGATGAGCCGACCTATTTAGAAATTGAATTTGAAAATGGTGATATTGTTGGCATCAATGGCGAAAAGATGAGTCCTGCAACCGTGATGGAATATCTGAATAAAGTTGGCGGTGCCAATGGGATTGGGCGAGATGATATTGTTGAAAACCGCTTTGTGGGAATGAAAGCACGAGGCTGTTATGAAACTCCAGCGGGAACCATTATGCTCAAAGCACATCGTGCAATGGAGTCTTTGACCATGGATCGTAATGCCGCCCACTTAAAAGATGACTTGATGCCTCGTTATGCTGAGATGATTTATAACGGCTTCTGGTTCTCGCCAGAGCGTAAAATGCTACAAGCACTGATTGATGAGTCTCAAAAGTTTGTTACAGGCACAGTGCGAGTGAAGCTGTATAAAGGTAATGTGATTGTGGTGGGCCGTTGGTCTGATTACAGCCTGTTTGATGAAGCGATTGCCACCTTTGAAGAAGATGATGGGGCTTACAACCATAAAGATGCAGAAGGCTTTATTAAGTTGAATGCCCTACGATTACGCATCGAAGCGAAAAAAGGACGAGACTTAAAGTGAGTCAAGCCACGCTTCCAGCAGAATGGCTGAATGCGAATAAAACGCCCAAGTTTCGGGCGTTTTTTCATTATCCCGTACTCTTTTTGGGTTTCGGTTTCGGTTCAGGCTTATTGCCCAAAGGCCCAGGTACTTGGGGAACTTTGTTGGGGCTATTGCTATTTTTGCCATTAGTTGAGTATTGGCCTGAAATGGCATGGAGTGTGACTCTATTCGGCACCCTTATCGGGAGTTGGATTTGTGGTCGTTCTGCCGAATTAGTGGGGGTGCATGACCATGGTGGGATTGTCTGGGATGAGTTTGTCGCCATCTGGTGGGTCATTTTATTGCTACCAGCGCAGACCCCCCTCTACTGGCTGCTTGCTTTTGTGCTGTTTCGGTTTTTTGATATTTTTAAACCCTTCCCTATTAAACAGCTAGATGCACAGGTCAGTGGTGGCTTTGGCATTATGCTGGATGACTGGGTGGCCGCCCTTTATGCCATTAGTATAATTTGGGCAGTTTCATTTATTTTTCTGAATTAAATTGAGCGCTTTGCACGAGATGGTTACACGGATAAAAAAGGCTAAAATTCCTCGACTCTTCGTTGAAAAACTTGGCAATAGCTAGCTATTACCTGCGTTTTTCGCCTAGATTCAAGCAATTTTATCTCTTTTTTCTCTCGCGTCCCACTCGTGTAAAGCGCTCAAATCGGGTAGAATACGCCGATGATTAAATAACTGTTAGGAGCTTTGAATGTTTATTTCATGTGAAGAGGCAAAAAATTTAATTCGTACCAAAAATGCCCAGTTGGTGGATGTACGCACCCCAGAAGAGTATGCAATGAGCAAGTTGCCTGGTGCAGTGAATATTCCTTTGCAGGATATTGAAGCGGTGGCGGATGCGGAACTGGATGATAGCCGCCCGATTATTGTATTTTGTCGCTCTGGACAACGCTCTCATATGGCTCAGCAAATTCTAATGGCAAAAGGCTTTTCTGATGTGCATAACATGGGACCTTACCAGGCTTGGTATCAGTGCCCTGATCAGTAAGGATTGAGCGGCAGATTAGAATATCAAAGAAAGCACCCATGGGTGCTTTTTTTATAGATTTTTTTATAGGGAAAAAGAGATGAAGTTAACAAAATTAGCGTTGCATTGGCAGATTTTAATTGCCCTAGTTCTAGCGGCCATTATGGGGAGTATCACGGGGACTGAAGGCTCACTATTTGGCATTCATTGGATGCCTGTCTATGTCTTTATCGGTACGCTGTTTTTAAATGCACTGAAAATGATTGTGGTGCCATTAGTGGTATCGGCCATTATCAGTGGGATTGGTGCCATTGGTGATAAAGGAGGCTTTGGTCGTTTGGGGCTGAAGACTTTAGGTTATTATGTGATGACCAGCTTTATTGCAATTATGATTGGATTGGTATTGGTGAATATCATTCAGCCAGGTGTGACCCATGCACCGCCGCCTGTGATTGAGCAGAATGACCATGTGGCTGCTGCGGTGGAAGGTAAAGGCATGGGCGACATCGCTAATGTGTTCTTACGCATGATTCCAACGAATATTGTGCAGGCAGCAGCAGATGGTCAGATGTTGGGGTTGATTTTTTTCAGCTTACTGTTTGGCTATTTTCTCACCAAAATTCATGGTGAACCTCGAACAGTGATGCAGAATTTTTGGCAGGGGCTGTTTGATGTGATGATGCATATGACCGATTGGGTAATGAAGTTTGCTCCTTTAGGGGTGTTTGGTCTGGTGGCGGCTTCTATTGCGAAAACAGGCTTTGATCAATTTGGTAATTTAGCCCTGTTTTTCTTGACGGTGACGCTGGCGCTGGCAGTTCACTTTTTTGTGGTGATGCCTTTGATTCTGAAGTTCTTGGGTGGGGTCAAAAATCCTTGGCTACATTATCAAGCAATGCTGCCTGCTCTGTTGACTGCTTTTTCAACCAGCTCTTCCGCCTCGACTTTACCTGTGACAATGGAATCTGTCGAAGAGCGGGCAGGGGTGTCCAATCGGATTTCGAGTTTTGTATTGCCTTTGGGAGCAACGGTAAATATGGATGGCACGGCACTGTATGAGTGTGTTGCAGCGATTTTTATTGCGCAACTGTTTGGTGTCCATCTTGATTTGGCAACGCAGCTATTGATTGTCTTTGTGGCTTTGACCACATCTATTGGTGTCGCAGGGATTCCCTCAGCCAGTTTGGTGGCGATCAGCATTATTTTAGTAGCAGTGGGCTTGCCAGCGGAGGCGATTGGCCTGTTGTTAGTTGTGGACCGTTTATTGGATATGATGCGAACCACGGTGAATATATTTAGTGACTCCGTTGGCGCAGTTGTGATTGCCCGTTCTGAAGGAGAGAGCGATGTATTGAGTGAAAAACACTTTTAAGCGGTATAGTTCGATAGATCATTAAACGGGACGCAAGTCCCGTTTTTTATAAGCAGGACTGGGGAATTTAAGATTTTTTTGCAGAGGTTTTAAATTTGCCTTTGTGAATGGCTTTTTCCAGTCGATTCAGGTCACTAGGTTTTCCTTTGAGGATAAGTTTATCATCTTGGTGAAGCTTGGTAGCGGCATCAGGATGATCGCCTCGGATGCCATTGTGTTTCACGGCCTTTAAGGTGACGCCGTAGTCTTCAAAAGGAATGTCGCCAACAGTTTGGCCAATCAGAGGGTTATGCGCTTCAATCGTCACAGGTGTAATGATATTTTTCATCACCTGGTGATGTTGCGCTTCGGCACTTTCACCTTCTCCCGCATAGTAGCTATCCAGCAAGCTATAACGGCTCTGGCGTACTTTTCTGGCTTCTTTCAGGACTTTGCTAGGTGGGACGCCGAGCATAATGAGTAGGTGAGACGCTAGCATAATACTGGATTCAAAAGTTTCTGGAATCACTTCGGTTGCTCCCGCATTTAACAGCTCTTCAAGGTGGGAATCATCTGAGGTACGCACCAGTACGGGCAGTTTGGGTGAAACCTGTTTTATGCTGTGAAGGGTTTTTAGTGCCATATGGTGATCGTCGTAGGTGATGATGGCGCTTTTGGCGACATCGATATGGGCGGACTTGAGAATACTAGGGTTGCCAGAATCTCCAAAGAAAACGGGTTCTCCTGCCTCTTGTGCCTCTTTGACTCGTTGGATATCCAAATCAAGCGCAATATAGGGAATAGCATTCTGTTCTAAAAATTTGGCTACGGTCTGGCCGACCCGTCCGAAACCTAGGATGAGGACATGATTTTTGGTGAAATGGGTTTGGTGTTCGATTGCCGCAGCCTGTTCGTCGATGTTTTTTAAATAACTACGACCAATCAAAAGCTTGGTGATTTTGCCATTATATTTAATCAAGAAGGGGGCAATCATCATGCTGAGAACGGCGGCCGTGAGGAGTTTTTGTCCCATCTCTTGCGGTAGGATTTGGTCATTAAAGGCGAGTGACATCAAGACTAAACCAAATTCTCCCACTTGAGCAAGGGAGAGGGCAGTCCTTAAGGAGACGCCGCTGGTTTTTTGGAAGAGTTTGGTGATACTGAAAATGGCGAACAGTTTGATTAAAATGATGCCTAGAGTGAGCAGTAGAATTTCTATAAAGTGATTGGCAATGAGTTCAGGAGAGAGCATCATGCCAATGGTGACAAAAAATAGCCCTAGCAGGACATCTTGAAAAGGGCGGATATCGGCTTCAATCTGATGACGATATTCGGTTTCACCGAGCATAATCCCAGCGATAAACGCCCCAAGCGTCATCGAGATGCCCATCTCTTCAGTGAAGGCTGCGGCTCCGAGAACGACGGTCAATACGGCGAGGGTAAAGAGTTCAGCCGATTTAGCAGCGGCGACTTCATGAAAGAGAGGGCGCAAGAGAAAACGGCCGACTAAAAACATGACGGCGATGACGATTAAGCCATTACCAAAAGCGTGTAGAAGGTCTTGGGTAAGCTGTTCATCACTGGTGGCTTGCCCTAATGATGGGATTAAGATCAGGAGTGGGATGGCCATGAGGTCTTGGAAAATGAGGATGCCAACAGCAGATTTACCATGACGCGTTTGCAATTCAGACTGCTCAATCAACTGTTTAATCACAATGGCGGTGGAGGAGAGGGCGAAAGCAGCGCCAATCACAATAGCGGCTTTGGCATCTAACCCCAGCCAAGTGGTGAGGTAGTAGAAAATGATGGCGGTGAGTCCGACTTGAAAGGCACCCAGTCCAAATACCTGTTTGCGCATGGCCCACATTTGGGCGACAGAAAACTCTAGTCCAATGGCAAATAGAAGAAAAACAATACCGAATTCGGCAAGGAAATGGATGTTTTCTTCATCTTCAATCCAGCCAAGTCCGAAAGGGCCGACAAGGGCACCAACGATGATATAGCTGAGAATAGGGGGGAAATGGAGTCGTCGTGCAGCGGCGACCGTAATGACGGCAGTTGCGAGCAGAATCACAGAGTGTAGCAGTGCATGATCGCCCATAGTTACGCCTCTAATTGAAATCTCATAGACAGGTCAATGGCGTGGAGATGTTTGGTGATGGCGCCCGTCGAGATAAAATCCACCCCTGTTTCTGCCAGTTCAGCGAGGCGATCAATTTCTACATTGCCTGATACTTCTAATTTTGCTCTGCCTGTTGCCCCTTCTACTGCTTGCTGGATCTGTTCGGTGGTGAAGTTGTCGAGCATAATAATGTCTGCGCCTGCTTTGACGGCCATTTCGACTTCAGATAGGGTTTCGGTTTCTACCTCAATGGGTGCATCGGGGTGAAGTTGGCGTGCCTTTTCAACTGCCTTGGCAATGCCGCCTGCGGCCATAATATGGTTTTCTTTAATCAGAATAGCATCATAGAGACCAATACGATGGTTTTTTCCGCCGCCAATATGAACAGCATATTTTTGTGCCAGTCTTAAGCAGGGTAGCGTTTTTCGGGTATCGAGTAGTTGAGTTTGATTTTGAGGTGTCGCATTGAGAGCTTCAACATAGCGATGGGTGGTCGTGGCGGTACCCGATAAGGTTTGAAGGAAATTGAGTGCGGTGCGCTCGCCTGTCAAAATCTTTTGGGCATTGCCTTGTAGAGTACAGAGTCGTGTGCCTGCTTTGACGGCATCGCCTTCATGTGAGTGCCACTGGATTTGAATTTGTTGATCTAGTGTTTTAAAAACCTCATCAAACCAAGGACGACCACATACAATCGCATCCTCTTTGGCAATCACTTCCGCTTTGGCTTGGGTCTGAGGATCAATTAAATCTGCAGTTAAATCGCCCGTGCCGATGTCTTCATCTAGGGCGAGGGTCACGGTTTGAGGCAGGTCTTTAAAGAAGTTCATAAGTCAATTGTGTATTTTTATTTGAAAGAGGATATTATAACGGCATGAATTTCACAGTTGATAAAGAAGCGGGCAAATTATCACCTGCAAAATGGATTGCCAGTCCCAATTTTGATGCTCGACCAGCGGGCGTTGAGCCAGAGTTGGTGGTGGTGCATGGTATTAGCTTGCCGCCGAATCAATTTGGAGGGGAGGGGGTGACACAGTTATTCACCAATCAACTGGATGCCAGTGAACACCCTTACTATGCTGAAATCGCTGATCTGAAAGTCTCCGCTCACCTGTTTATTCGACGCAATGGTGAGGTGGTGCAGTTTATGCCTCTTCATCAAAGAGCTTGGCATGCGGGCGTATCCAAGTGGCGGGGACGGGAGCGGTGTAATGACTTTTCCATCGGCATTGAGCTAGAAGGGGCGGATCATCTGCCTTATCGTGCTGAGCAGTATTTGGTCTTAGCCAAGGTGATTCAAGCGTTAAAAGAGGTCTATCCTATTCAAGAGGTTGTTGGGCATTGTGATATTGCCCCTGGGCGTAAAACTGATCCTGGTGAGGCGTTTAATTGGAATAGATTGCATCAGTTATTAACGGATTAGACCACCCAGCCGCGTTTTTTAGGCTTTGACTGTTTATCTGTTTGTTGAGGTTTTGGGGAAAACTTTAAGCAGGGAGCGCCGGAAGCCTCTTGTACCACGACAGAAGGCAATTGAGTCGTTTTAAAGCCAAAGGCTTTGCAGCCTCGTGGTTGGTTGACTTCCCAGGTGATATAAAAGTGGCGACATTGAAAGCAGTCGATAGGCTTTTTTTCTTTGGCCATAAAGCTTTTTTCTTGTTACGGATAAATTTTTTTCAGCTGAAAAATCAGTGGCTGTGCTATGATGTTATCAGTAGCAATTATAAGGTTTATTAGATAAAAAAAGGAAATAAAGATGAGCAAAATTGGTCTTTTCTATGGAACGGATACGGGGAACACTGAACGCATTGCGGATATGATTAAAGATAAAATCGGTGCGGATAAAGTAGATGTGTATGATGTGGTCTCTGCCACGCCTGAAGACTTTGCAAAATATGACAAGATTATTTTAGGTCAGCCAACTTGGTACTATGGCGAGTTGCAATCTAGCTGGGATGATTTTTGGGATACTTTCAAAACGATTGACTTCACAGGCAAAACGGTTGCTAACTTTGGATTGGGCGATCAGGCGGATTACTCTGAGTATTTCTTGGATGCTATGGGCATGATGCATGATGTGGCTGTTGAAAATGGGGCGACCCCCGTAGGTTATTGGCCAACAGATGGTTATGAGTTTGATGAATCTAAAGCGGTCACACCTGATGGTGAGTTTTTTGTGGGCTTAGGGATTGATGAAGATCAGCAACCTGAGTTAACTGAAGAACGCGTCGATCAGTGGGTGGCACAGATTAAAGAAGAGATGGGCATCGAATAAAAGCTTGCACTGTTAAGAGCTGAAATTCTTTAAATTTTTTCTAAAAACCCCAGTCCCGCTGGCTGAAAAGCTTGTCGGGACTGGGGTTTTTGTGTTTTTGGGGATGAAAATTTAGATCAGCACTTTCCCCTAAAGCTCTCCTAAAAGGCTCTCCTAAAAACGATAAATCTGTTTTTCGGTGACCACGGCATCCAGTGGGACATCCCAAGGTTGGGCTGGCAGTTGAGGAACGCTTTGGCATTCATGCGCCCAGCCAATCAAGATAGGGCGTTGAAGATTGAGGGTGCGTTTTCGGGCAAAGCTGCGATCATAGTAGCCGCCCCCCATCCCTAAGCGATTGCCCAATTTGTCAAAGCCAACGAGGGGGACAATCACCACTTCCATTTGTAAGCCGTGTTTGTGATGTTGTTGGGCGATTTTAGGTTCTGGAATACCAAAATGGGCTTTAACCAGAGGCGTGTTAGGGGGGTAGGGCGCAAACGCCATCGGGCGTTGTCGAAAACCTCTGAATGTTTTGAGAACAGGGAGGTACACTTGATGACCTCTCCGCCAAAGAGCTTGAATGAGGTGTTGGGTATCCAGTTCGCCTGCTTGTGAGAGAAAAACGGCAATCTGCTTGGGGCGTTGTAACCAAGGACTTCTGAGTAAAAGGTGGGTCGCTTGTTGACTGTGTTGTCTTTGTTCCGCAGCTGAGAGTTGTTGACGAGCTTGTTTAAGTTGGCGTCTGAGAGATTGAGTGGGTGTTTTCATAGATTATCAGGAAAAAGATAGGGTATGCACGATGAGATGTTTTCCCTGAACCGTGAAGTTCAGGTGGCAGCCTCCTCGTACCGCTTAGGATTTTCAGGTTAGGGGGTAAGCCCTAATGAACTTCTCACCACGATACGATCTGGCTCCAAGATTGTTAGCATCGGCAGGGGATTTATCCCATCGCACATACCTTGGTTATCATTATACGAGCTTTTGATAGGGAGGCAAGCCGTTTTTGGCTGTCCCTTCTCAACCTTCTCAATTGCGCTTGTTGCTTTCCTTGTCTTGGGTTTCTTCTTCAATGGCTAGGTTGAGCTGTTTATCAAGATGCTGACAGTATTGTAGAGTGTCATTTTTCAGTTGGAGCAAGTCGAAGGCTAAATTCAGCGCAACCATCAATGCTTTGCTTTCCCCTCGTAGCGTTTTCATTTCGTCTAGCTTATCCTCAAGCAGGGTGGCGGCTTCAATCAGCTGCGCTTTGTCTTCTTCTTTGCAGGGGATTTCAAAGGTGTGGTTCATTAAGGTAATTGTGAGCATGGCGTTCATTTTTGATAGTGGATTTGTGCTATTATTTCTTAAATTTTTAAATTAAACAAGGACAATTGTCGACAGATGGATTTTGAATCGATACACAAGGTTTTAGGGGATTATCCAGAGTTGGAATCGCCTAGCTTTTTGCAGGGAATGTTAGCAGGATTGATGTGCGGGCAGGGCGAAGCGTTGGATGAGACCAGCTGGATTAAGAAGCTGTTACAAGAGGCTGGCGTTAAGAAGATTAAGGAATCTTTATTGGTCGCATTGCATGAACTCTACTTAACGACAGAAAAAGGGCTGAATGGTTCTGGTTTTGAGTTTGAGTTGTGCCTGCCTGATGATGATCAGGATATTCAGTTTCGAGCGGCTTTATTAGCACAATGGGCAGAAGGATTTTTGTATGGCATAGGGCTGTCAGGGCGAGATTTATCAAAAGTCTCGCCAGAGGTCAAAGAGTTCTTGGAGGATGTGGCAGAAATCGCACAATTGGATGTGTCAGGACTGTCTGATGAAGATGGCGTGGAGGCGGAGAATCAGTTAATGGAGCTGATGGAGTTTATCCGTATGGGCGTGCTGCTGGTTAACGAAGAGCTGAATCCGAAAAAGGGGCAGCCAATTATGGATCCCAGCGAAACCTCTCAACAAAAACCGACGATTCATTAACTTTTTTCTAAGCGAGCTTTAACTATGATTCCTTTAACCGTCTATCAACGCCGTCGCCAACAGTTATTGGCGGCATTGCCTGAAAATAGTTGTGTCTGTGTCGCCTCTGGAGAGGAGCAGGTACGAAACCGTGATGTGGAGTATCCCTTTCGTCCAAGTAGTGATTTTTGGTATTTAACAGGATTTGAAGAGCCTGAAGCCGTTTTGGTGCTTCGTAAAATGGATGGACAAACTGAAAGTTGGCTATTTTTACGCCCTAAGGATCTTGAGCAGGAGACTTGGCAGGGACGACGGTTGGGCGTGGAGGCAGCACCAGAGGCATTGGCAGTGGATCAGGTGTTTGAAATCGATGAGCTGGATGAACAAGCCCCCCAGTTTCTAGAAGGCATGTCGCAGGTGTTCGTGAGCTTTTCGGAGTTTGATACTTGGGCACTTCGCTTTGCCGACTGGTTGGGGCAGCTCAAGCCTTTGGTGAGAAAGGGTATCAATACCCCCACGCAACTCAATGACTTAGATACGGTGCTACATGAGCAGCGACTCATTAAGTCAGAAGAAGAGATTGAGGTGATGCGACAGGCCGCCCAGATTACT
>JALUXI010000203.1 GCA_027019045.1 Piscirickettsiaceae bacterium
AAGTTTTTCAACGAAGAGTCGGGGAATTTTAGCCTTTTTTATCTGTGCATCCATCTCGTGCAAATCTCTCTATTAAATAAATAGCTTGAAATTAAGAAAGGGGATGTTTATAATCCCCTTTTTTGAACCTACAGGGGTATAGCTCCAATTGGTAGAGCACCGGATTCCAAATCCGGGTGTTGGGAGTTCGAGTCTCTCTACCCCTGCCAAATTCCATAGCGGCCTGAACTTGTTCAGGTCGTTTTAGCTTTCAGAATAGAGATTTATGTCTAAAAATAATTCAAACCACACGGCTGTCGCATCTTCTGCACAAGATAAGATTTTATTTCCATTGTCATTGTTAATTTTGGCAGCGTCGATTGTTGGCTATTATGTGTATTCTGAAGTGCATCCTGTAGTTAGGGTGTTGTCCATGCTTGCGGGCGTGGGTGTTTCTCTGTTTGTCATGTCTAAGACAGAAAAGGGACGTGGCTGGATCCATTACTTGGGGTCTGTAAAAAAAGAAGTGCAAACGGTTGTTTGGCCGACGAGACAAGAAACTGTACAGATGACACTCATCGTATTTGTGGTTGTCACTGTTATGGGTGTTTTCCTCTGGTTGGTTGATATGTTTTTCTTATGGGCGGTTCAACTGCTAACAGGACAAGGTGGTTAAGATGGCAAAGCGTTGGTATGTCGTACACGCTTACTCAGGTTATGAGAATAAGGTCAAAAAGGCCCTTCAAGAGTATGTTGAGCGTGAAGGTCAAGAAGATAAGTTTGGTCAAATCCTTGTGCCTTCTGAAGAAGTGGTTGAGGTAAGAGAGGGGAAAAAGTACACCAGTGAGCGTAAGTTTTTTCCTGGTTATGTTTTGGTGGAAATGGAGTTGGATGAAGATACTTGGCACCTAGTTAAAGGTGTTCCTCAGGTGTTGGGTTTTATAGGGGGAACCAGTGATCGACCAGCACCTATTTCAAAAAAAGAAGTAGATCGCATCCTTGAGCGAGTTCAAGAAGGTGCTGAGAAGCCGCGTCCAAAAGTAATGTTTGAGCCAGGTGAGATGGTGCGTGTCATTGACGGGCCGTTTAAAGACTTTGAGGCGGTTGTTGAAGAGGTGGATTACACCAAGAACAAGCTGCAAGTATCAGTTTTGATTTTTGGGCGTTCAACGCCTGTTGAGCTTGAGTTTACTCAAGTAGAGAAGCTTTAATTGTTTTGTACCAATCAAAAATTTGATTGGTTTAATTGTGTAAAAGGGGAGCTGAAAGGCGTTTGAACCCAAAGGAGTAAAAATGGCTAAGAAGGTTGAAGCCTATATCAAGTTGCAAGTGCCTGCGGGCGGTGCAAACCCGAGTCCACCAGTGGGTCCAGCATTGGGTCAGCACGGTGTCAATATTATGGAGTTCTGTAAAGCATTTAATGCGCAGACTCAAAGCATGGAAAAGGGTCTTCCTATTCCTGTTGTGATTACTGTCTATAATGACCGTAGTTTTACTTTTGTGACTAAAACCCCACCTGCATCTGTTTTGCTGATGAAGGCGGCAGGTATTAAAAGTGGTAGTCCAGTGCCGAACTTGAAGAAGGTTGGGACGGTTACGCGTGCTCAGTTAGAAGAAATCGCAAACTTAAAAATGCCTGATTTAAATGCTAATGATCTAGATGCTGCGGTAAAAATTATTGCGGGTACAGCTCGTAGCATGGGCTTGGTAGAAGAGGGGTAAGACATGGCTAAACTATCAAAAAAACAAAAAATGATTCAAGAGCGTGTCGACTCTACTAAGCAGTATGATTTGAATGAAGCGGTAGAGATTCTAAAAGAGTTTGCTAGCTCAAATTTTGAAGAGTCAGTTGATGTGGCGGTTCGTCTAGGAATTGATCCTCGTAAATCTGACCAAGCTGTTCGTGGTGCCACTGTTTTACCAAAAGGAACGGGTAAAGAAGTAAAGGTTGCTGTATTCACTAATGAGGCGAATGCAGAAGCAGCGAAAGCGGCGGGTGCAGACTATGTAGGTATGGAAGATTTAGCTGCTGAGATTAAAGGCGGCATGATGGATTTTGATGTGGTTGTCGCCAGTCCAGATGCCATGCGTGTTGTCGGTCAGCTAGGTCAATTATTAGGTCCTCGTGGTTTGATGCCAAACCCTAAAACCGGAACGGTCACGCCAAATGTCGCAGAAGCAGTGAAAAATGCGAAAGCAGGTCAGGTGCGTTATCGTGCTGATAAAGGAGGGATTGTACATGCGCCAATCGGCCGTGTTTCCTTCTCTACTGAAGATCTTAAAGAAAACTTGAATGCTTTACTTGAAGACTTGAATAAGCTTCGTCCAGCTTCAGCTAAAGGGGTTTACTTAAAGAAAGTAGCGATCTCTAGCACAATGGGGCCAGGTGTGGCTTTAGATCAAGCGAGTCTTTCTGAATAAAAATTTAGAATTTTCTAAATATGCTTCGGCTTATTTAGTTATGCGAATTGGGTCTCCTTAAACAATTAAATTTAGGTGAGTACCCATCGCAGACCGTAGGTGCTTGTCAGTGGACAGGCTTAATTGTTTTGATGCCTACGTAGATGGAAGAGTAAAACAGTAGTTTTACTAGTTTGGAGGTCATATGGCACTTAAACTTGACGATAAAAAGCGGATTATTGAAGAAGTTTCTGCAATTGCTGCAGATGCTTATTCAGTTGTTGCCGCCGAGTATCGTGGGTTGACAGTGGAGGATATGACTAACCTGCGTCGTCAGGCAAGAGAAGCAAATGTACAGGTTCGAGTGATTAAAAACACTTTAGCTCGTCGTGCGCTTCAAGGTACACAGTTTGAAGATATTGGATCTGAGTTGGTTGGACCATTGGTCTATGCTTTCTCTATGGAAGATCCAGGCTCAGCTGCGCGTATCTATAAGAACTTTGCTAAAGAGAACAGTGGGTTAGTTGTGAAGGTGTTGACAATTGGTAATGGCGCTATGGGTGCAGACCAGTTGGATTCAGTTGCCTCTCTACCAACTTACGACGAAGCCATCAGCAAGCTGATGTTTGTGATGAAAGCTCCAGTGGAAAAACTTGCGAAGACTCTCAACGAGGTTCCAGGCAAGTTGGTTCGTACTGTTGCAGCCATCAAAGATGCCAAAGAAGCGGCATAAAAACCCAATTAATTTTAATTTGTTTTAGGAGAACGAAAAATGTCATTATCTAAAGATGATATCTTAGAAGCCATTGCGAATATGTCTGTAATGGAAGTTGTTGAACTTGTTGAAGCAATGGAAGAGAAGTTCGGCGTTTCTGCCGCTGCTGCAGCTGTTGCTGTTGCTGCCCCTGCTGGTGGTGATGCTGGCGGTGCTGCTGCTGAAAAGACTGAGTTTGATGTAGTCTTGACTGGCGCTGGTGCGAACAAAGTTGCAGCAATCAAAGCTGTGCGTGGTATCACTGGTTTAGGTCTTAAAGAAGCTAAAGCTGCTGTTGAAGAAGTACCTACTGTTCTTAAAGAAGGTGTTTCTAAGGAAGAAGCTGAAGACATCGTTAACCAGCTTAAAGAAGCTGGTGCTGAAGCAGAAGTTAAGTAATCATTGCTTAACGGCTCTTGTAGCTGAAT
The DNA here is from genome assembly GCA_027019045.1 of Piscirickettsiaceae bacterium. Classification (GTDB taxonomy): domain Bacteria; phylum Pseudomonadota; class Gammaproteobacteria; order Thiomicrospirales; family Thiomicrospiraceae; genus JALUXI01. The sequence goes on from JALUXI010000203.1 coordinate 3,562, forward strand.
TGGCTGGTGGATTTTCCACCGGCCTTTTCTCGTTTTGAGCAAAGTATAAAAATGAGTGTCTAAAAGTGTGATCAATCAATTGAGAGTTTCTCTTTGGTTATCAAAGTTTTAGGTACTGTCCCCGGTCTTAGTTAGACCAGTTTTTGTTAATGAGGGTGTGTTTACGCCTTTCATCTAACCACTTATCGAGGCAATCAATGGCTTATTCTTTAATTGAAAAGAAACGAATCCGTAAAGATTTTTCAACCAACCCTTCTATTCTTGAGGTTCCTTATCTCCTTTCTTTGCAAAAAGGCTCTTTCCATGAATTTTTGCAAATGGATAAAAAGCCGATTGAAAGAGAGCAGGTGGGACTTCATGCTGCATTCAAATCAGTTTTTCCTATCAAAGGTGTTGCTGGAACGGCTGATCTTGAGTATGTTAGTTACCACCTAGGGCAATCTGAGTTTGATGTGAAAGAGTGTAAGCAGCGTGGCGTGACTTACGCTGCACCTTTGCGTGTCAAAATGCGTCTCGTTATTTACGATAAAGATGCACCAGCAGGTAAGCGCCCCGTAAAAGATATCAAAGAACAAGAAGTCTATCTAGGTGATATGCCTTTAATGACCGATAACGGTACTTTTGTTATCAATGGGACTGAACGAGTCATCGTGACGCAGTTACACCGTTCCCCAGGTGTGATTTTTGATAGTGATAAAGGGAAGTCACACAGCTCAGGTAAGGTATTGTTTAATGCAAGAATTATCCCTTACCGCGGTTCATGGTTAGATTTTGAATTTGATCACAATGATTGTGTTTATGCACGCATTGACCGCCGTCGTAAATTACCCGTTTCGGTCTTGTTCCGTGCAATGGGGTATAACAACGAAGATATTCTTCGTATGTTCTATGACACCATGAAACTGTCGGTTAAAAAAGGCAAAGTGTTGCTTAAGCTTGACCCTGAGCAATTAAAAGGGCAAACAGCCGCTTTTGATATCGAAGTGGATGGTAAAGCCATTGTGAAATCGGGTAAAAAAATGACGGCTCGTACTGTCAGGCAGCTGAAAGAAGCCAACATTAAAGAAATCGAAGTCTCACCTGAGTTTCTTTTAGGGAAGGTATTGGTTTCAGGTCTAGTGGATAAGGACAGTGGTGAGTTAATTGCGGCGGCAAATAGTGTGATTACGGCTGAATTGGTAGAGCGCATTGTTGATCTAGGCAAAGTCAATCTAGAGGTACTCTTTATCGACGAGAACGAAAATGGCCCTTATATCACGGACACAATCAACCTAGATACCACTTCTTCTCAGCTTGAAGCACAAGTTGAAATCTATCGTATGATGCGTCCTGGTGAGCCGCCAACACCGGAATCTTCTGAAGCTCTATTTAACAGTTTGTTCTTCGATGAAACACGCTATGACCTATCTAAAGTCGGTCGTATGAAGTTAAACCGTCGTTTAGGCCGTCAGTCAAATGAAGGGTCTTTAGTACTTGAAAAAGAAGATATTGTTGATGTTGTGCGTGAATTGATCAATATTCGTAATGGTCACAGCACAGTAGATGATATTGATACCTTGGGTAATCGTCGTATTCGTGCCGTCGGTGAGATGGCAGAAAATGCATTCCGTGTTGGATTGGTTCGTGTGGAAAGAGCAGTTAAAGAGCGTTTGAATCATGCGGAGAACGAAGGGTTGATGCCGCAAGATCTTATCAATGCCAAGCCTGTTTCTGCTGCGATTAAAGAGTTCTTTGGCTCCAGTCAGCTGTCACAGTTTATGGATCAGGTGAATCCACTTTCTGAAGTGACGCATAAGCGTCGTGTGTCTGCATTAGGGCCAGGTGGTCTAACGCGTGAACGCGCTGGGTTTGAAGTGCGAGATGTGCACCCTACTCACTATGGCCGCGTCTGTCCAATCGAAACGCCTGAAGGGCCAAATATCGGTTTGATCAATACCTTAGCGATTTATGCACAAACGAATGAGTATGGTTTCCTTGAAACCCCTTATCGTAAGGTTGTGGATGGAAAGGTGACGGATGAAATTGAGTATGTCTCTGCAATTGATGAAGAGAAGTTTGTCATTGCTCAGGCGAATATTAAACTCAATGAAAATAATGAGATTATCGATGAGCTTGTTTCTGCTCGTTACAACAATGAGTTTACCCTAGCATCTTCTAAAGATGTTAACTACATGGATGTTTCACCAAAGCAGATCGTTTCTGTTGCGGCATCACTGATTCCTTTCCTTGAGCATGATGATGCAAACCGTGCATTGATGGGGTCGAACATGCAACGACAGGCGGTACCAACCTTAAGAGCCGAAAAGCCTTTGGTTGGGACAGGGATTGAAAAAACCGTCGCGATAGACTCAGGCGTGACGGTGGTTGCTGAGCGAGGTGGTGAGGTGATTTCTTCAGATGCTTCTCGCATTGTTGTGCGTGTTAACTCTGAGGAGATTGAAGAAGGAAAGTCTGGGGTTGATATTTACAACCTTGTGAAATTTCAGCGCTCTAACCAAAACACTTGTATCAACCAAAAGCCCATTGTTCAGGTGGGAGAGAAGGTTGCCCGTGGAGATGTTTTGGCGGATGGTCCTTCTACCGATATCGGTGAGTTGGCACTAGGTCAAAATATGCGAATCGCCTTTATGCCATGGAACGGGTATAACTTTGAAGATTCGATTTTGATCTCTGAGCGAGTCGTGCAAGAAGATCGTTACACTACGATTCATATCGAAGAATTGACCTGTATGGCGCGGGATACCAAGCTTGGGCCTGAAGAAATTACTTCTGATATTCCGAATGTAGGTGAAGCTGCTTTGGCCAAATTAGATGAGCGTGGCATTGTTTATGTCGGTGCAGAAGTGAAGCAGGGAGATATTCTGGTTGGTAAGGTGACACCAAAAGGTGAAACGCAATTAACGCCAGAAGAAAAATTATTGCGTGCCATTTTTGGTGAAAAGGCATCTGATGTCAAAGATACCTCATTGCGTGTGCAGAAAGGGATTGAAGGAACGGTTATTGATGTCCAAGTATTTACGCGTGAAGGCGTGAAGAAAGATGCGCGCGCCTTAGCGATTCAGGAAGCTGAATTGAAAAAAGTGAAAAAGGACTTTGATGAGCAGTTCAATATCTTGTTTGAAGACACCATTGCCCGTGCCAAGCAAATGCTTGAAGGGGCAGAGCTGGTTGATGGTACCCAAGTAGATGCAGCTTATTTAGAAAAAGTAGAAGGTGACAAAGTCTTCAAGTTAAATGTTGCAGATGATGAGCTGGCTAAACAGCTAGAGTCTCTTCAAGAATATCTGAAAGCAAAACGCAAAGCATCTGATGAAGCTTATGAAGAGAAGCGTAAGAAGTTGACACAAGGGGATGAGTTGCAGCCTGGTGTGTCAAAAATGGTCAAAGTGTATGTGGCTGTCAAACGACGCATTCAACCGGGTGATAAGATGGCGGGTCGTCATGGTAACAAGGGTGTTATCTCACGCATTTGTCCAGTTGAAGATATGCCTTATGATGAAACAGGCCGTCCGGTCGATATCTGTTTGAACCCACTTGGTGTGCCATCGCGTATGAATGTTGGACAGATTCTTGAAGTTCATCTTGGCTTAGCGGCTTGGGGCTTGGGCGATAAGATTGATCGTATGCTTAAACAGCAGGCTGAAGTACAGGAAGTGCGTAGCTTCTTGGAGAAGATCTACAATGAAACCCAAGGACAAGGCGTTGATTTCAGTCAGTGGAGTGATGATGAAATCATTGAATTGGCTAAGAATTTGCGCAAAGGTGTGCCAATGGCTTCTCCTGTATTTGATGGTTGTCCTGAAGAGCAGATTAAAGCCTTGTTGCGGTTGGCAGATCTTCCTGAAAGTGGACAGATGAAGCTATTTGATGGTGTGACTGGAGAGGAATTTGACCGTCCAGTTACAGTGGGCTATATGCACTATCTGAAACTGAACCACCTTGTTGATGATAAAATGCATGCGCGTTCTACTGGGCCATATAGCTTGGTGACTCAGCAGCCCTTGGGTGGTAAGGCGCAGTTTGGTGGTCAGCGTTTTGGGGAAATGGAAGTCTGGGCATTGGAAGCTTATGGTGCCGCCTTCACCCTTCAAGAAATGTTGACAGTGAAGTCGGATGATTTGACTGGGCGTACACGGATGTATAAGAACATTGTGGATGGAAATGAATATATGGAACCAGGTATGCCAGAGTCCTTTAGTGTGTTGCGGAAAGAGATCCGTGCACTTGGTATTGATATTGAGTTGGAGCAAGACTAATGAAAGATTTAATCGGCTTTTTGAAAAAACAGAATGTCTCAACAGATTTTGATGAGATTAAAGTCACCCTTGCTTCACCTGAAAAGATTCGGTCTTGGTCCTATGGTGAGGTGAAAAAACCTGAAACCATTAACTACCGTACTTTCAAGCCAGAGAGAGATGGGCTTTTTTGTGCCAAAATTTTTGGCCCCATCCGTGACTATGAGTGTTTGTGTGGAAAATATAAGCGCTTAAAGCACCGTGGTGTTATTTGTGAGAAGTGTGGTGTAGAAGTCACTCAAGCTAAAGTACGCCGTGAGCGTATGGGGCATATTGATCTTGCTGCACCAGTGAGCCATATTTGGTTCTTAAAATCATTGCCTTCTCGTATTGGTTTGATTCTTGACATGACGCTAAAAGAGATTGAAGCAGTCTTGTATTTTGAAGCCTTTATGGTGGTTGACCCAGGTTTAACGCCACTCGAACCTTGGCAGTTATTGACAGAAGAAGAGTATCTAAATGCATTAGATGAGTATGGCGATGAGTTTGAAGCGCAGATGGGTGCGGAAGCGATTAAAAAGATGCTTCAGTCTATCGATCTTCAAGCAGAATCAGACCGTCTCAGAGAGGAGATGGAAGCGACTAACTCTGAAACTAAGCAGAAGAAGATTACGAAGCGCTTGAAACTCATTGATGCATTTTTGCAGTCTGGAAATAAGCCTGAATGGATGATTTTGGATGTGCTTCCTGTCCTTCCACCTGAACTGCGTCCTTTGGTTCCTCTAGATGGTGGACGCTTTGCAACTTCCGATTTGAATGACCTATATCGTCGTGTCATTAACCGTAACAATCGTTTGAAGCGACTGTTGGATTTGATGGCCCCAGATATTATCGTGCGTAATGAGAAGCGGATGCTTCAAGAGTCAGTAGATTCTTTGTTGGATAACGGGCGTCGTGGTCGTGCGGTAACGGGTTCTAACAAGCGCCAATTGAAATCATTGGCCGATATGATTAAAGGAAAGCAGGGGCGTTTCCGTCAGAACCTGCTGGGTAAGCGTGTCGATTACTCAGGGCGTTCAGTTATTGTGGTGGGCCCAAGTTTACGTCTTCACCAGTGTGGGTTGCCGAAGAAGATGGCGCTGGAATTATTCAAGCCATTTATTTTCAGTAAGCTTCAAAAGCGTGGTTTGGCAGCAACGATTAAAGCAGCCAAGAAAATGGTCGAGCAGAGTTTGCCAGAAGTTTGGGATGTATTAGATGAGGTGATTCGTGAGCATCCCGTTCTATTGAACCGCGCACCAACACTTCACCGTCTCGGGATTCAAGCATTTGAGCCTATCTTGATTGAAGGGAAGGCGATCAACTTACATCCATTGGTTTGTTCTGCTTTTAATGCCGATTTCGATGGGGATCAGATGGCGGTGCATGTGCCTCTATCCTTAGAAGCGCAGGCAGAAGCGCGTACCTTGATGATGTCGACCAATAACTTGTTGTCGCCTGCAAATGGGGATCCGATTATTGTGCCTTCCCAGGATGTTGTTTTGGGTCTTTACTATATGACGCGTGAACGCATCAATGCCAAAGGTGAAGGAAAAGTTTTTGGTAATTGGCAAGAAGTTGAACGCGCGCTAGAAGCTAAAGAAGTGGCTATGCATGCCAAAATTAAGCTCCGTGTTCATGAGCGAATCAAAGATGAAGCGGGTAGCGAGCAAGTTGTTCAGCGCATTGTCGATACGACGGTGGGTCGAGCGATTTTGAAACGCATCCTACCAGAAGGCTTGAGCTTTGATCTGTTGAACTTAAATCTGACTAAGAAAAATATCAGTAAAGTGTTGAATGCTTGTTACCGTATTCTTGGGTCAAAAGAGACGGTCGTGTTTGCGGATCAGTTAATGTATGCTGGCTTTAAGTGGTCAACCTTAGCAGGGTTGTCTTTCTGCTCGGATGACATGCTGATTCCGAAAGAGAAGTACGAAATTATCAAACGAGCTGAAGAGCAGGTGTCAGAGATTCAACGCCAGTTCGCTCAAGGTTTGGTGACCGAGGGTGAGCGCTACAATAAAGTTATCGATATTTGGTCTCATACCAATGAATTAGTGACGAAGGCGATGATGGAAGAGTTGCAGTATGAGACCGTTATCGACAAAGAGGGTAATGAAGTGAAGCAGCTCTCTTTCAATTCTATCTTTATGATGGCTGATTCAGGTGCGCGTGGATCCGTTGCTCAGATGCGTCAGTTGGGTGGGATGCGTGGTTTGATGGCAAAACCTGATGGTTCCATCATCGAAACGCCGATCACGGCAAACTTCCGTGAAGGGTTGAATGTACTCCAGTACTTTATCTCGACTCACGGTGCGCGTAAAGGTTTGGCTGATACAGCACTTAAAACAGCTAACTCAGGTTATTTGACGCGTCGTTTGGTGGATGTTGCACAGGATGTGGTCGTGACCGAGCATGACTGTGGAACAGAAGAAG
>JALUXI010000204.1 GCA_027019045.1 Piscirickettsiaceae bacterium
TTGTAGAGCGATTAAACAACGCCCCGATACGGGAATGGCAGCCGAGGCAAGGTTGTTTTGCAAAACCTCTGCTTGCCAAGCTTGGAATTGGCTTTCGGCAACCAGACCCTGCTCATGCAGATAAAAATAGCGGCGGCCTGCTTGAATGGGCTGTTGTTCCAAGTCCCATTCTAGGTTTAATCCCAGCCCCATCTCTTGGAGCAGCTGAAGCTCAAACTGCCGCAGAATCCAACTCATCTGCTGTCGATTATTATCGGTCATCTCGGATAACTGCTGTAAATGGGTTTGATAAGCCGCAAAAACCCCTTCAACCGCCACACGAGGATAGAGCAGACGATACAGCAACTCATTCATATACAAAGCACAGATTTTTGCTTCACCTGCCAAGGCTTGATATTGAGAATAGCTTTCTGCTGGCTCAAATTGGCGTAATGCGACCAACTCAGATAAGGCGTTCTCTTTTTCCTGCCAACTCAATAAGAGTGGTTGAAAAGGCTGCAACCAAGCCAGTTTCTGGGTGCTACTTTTAGAACGCCCTCTACTTGGACGCACCCCTTTGACCACTGCATTGAACTTGCCTTCCGTTTCAGAAAAAAAAGTGGTTAAAAAGCTGGTCTCTCGGTAAGGACGACGATGCAACACAAAGGCGGTAACCGAAAATTGTGCCGCCATAAGAAACTAGCCCGTGTGGTCTTCAGTATATCCTAAGCTGGCCAAGGCTCTTTCATCGTCCGACCAGTTCTCTTTCACCTTCACCCACAGCTCCAGATGCACCCTCTCTCCCAGCAAAGTGATCAAATCTCGACGGGCTTGAATTCCCATCTGTTTAATCTGCTCACCCTTTTTCCCAATCACAATCTGCTTTTGTCCTTGCCGTTCGACCAAAATCAAGGCATGGATGACCCATCGCCCCTCTTCTTCATCATATTTGAACTGCTCAATTTCAACCGTCGCTCCATAAGGTACCTCTTCACCCAAAGAGCGCATCAACTTTTCTCGCACAATCTCCGCTGCTAAAAAACGAGTGGAGCGATCGGTGACAAAATCTTCTGGGAACAGCGGAGGCTGTTTAGGTAGATATTTTAAAATCTCCTCCACAATAATATCCAAGCCCGATTTTTTATAGGCTGAAACAGGGATTGCGGTAACAAACTCAACCTTTTCACCCAACTTCTGCAAAAACGGCAAAAGATCTGTTTTCTTTTTAATGAGGTCAATTTTATTGACCACTAAAATTACTGAAGCTGAAGCGTGCTTGAGCTTCTGTGCGACCGCTTCATCTTCTTGCGTCCAACGCCCCGCTTCCACTACAAACAGAATCACATCCACATCCACCAAGGCACTGCTGGCAGCACGGTTCATATATTTGTTAATTGAGCGTTTTTCACCCAGATGCATCCCTGGGGTATCGACATACACAATCTGCTTCTGCTCATCGGTATAGATGCCGTGGATACGGTGACGGGTGGTTTGTGGCTTATGGCTAGTGATGCTGAGCTTCTGCCCCAGCAGCTCATTCATTAAAGTGGATTTCCCCACATTGGGTCGCCCGACAACAGCGACAAAGCCTGCCTGATAATCAGGCAGGACTGGGAATTCTGATAAAATTTCCGAATTTTCGGTCTCCGTTTGATCTTTTTGTTCGGATACTTGCGTCATCTTTTAGGACTCCTCGCCCAATGCTTGTAATGCGTGTTCTGCCGCTTTCTGCTCTGCTTTACGACGGCTGCTATCTGTGGCTTCAAATTTGGTTTTCAGCGGCTCAACATAACACGCCACGGTAAACTGCTGGGCATGCGCCGCCCCATTAACACTGATAATGCTATAAACAGGTAAATCATATTGACGAGATTGTAAAAACTCTTGCAAACGGGTTTTTGCATCTTTACCAATGGTTTTGGGGTTTAAATCCTGCAGACGGTCTTTAAAAATACGCTTTACAAAAGCTCGGCAGGGTTCAATGCCGCCATCTTCGTAAATGGAGGCGATAATCGCTTCCACCGCATCAGCAATAATCGACTTACGAGTATGTCCGCCGCTTTTCAACTCACCAGGGCCAAGCGTCAGATAGTCTCCCAAACGGTACTCTGCCCCGATTTTCGCTAGAGTTTCTCCTTTGACCAAATGGGCACGAATGCGGCTCAAATCTCCTTCAGGAATGTTTTTAAACTGATGGTACAGCATGTCCGCCACCAAGAAGTTAACCAAGCTATCGCCAAGAAACTCTAAGCGTTCATTATTCTTGGCACCGACACTGCGATGTCTCAATGCCAAAGCTAATAAATTAGAATCCTTATATTCATAGCCTAACTTTTTAGACAGCTCTCGTAACTTTGCTTGTTTTTCTACCGCTGACATCACTGAATCCCTTTGCCAATGCGACCAAAGTGTACGCCATTATCCCAGTTCATCCAGATCATAAAGGCACGACCTTTTAGGTTTTTCTCAGGGACAAAGCCCCAAAAACGGCTGTCATTACTGTGATCACGATTATCGCCCATCATAAAGTAGTAGCCCTGCGGCACCTTCACAGGCGGCATATCAAAACTGGATTTGTCTTGATCAATCAAAATCTGATGCTTTTTCACCCCGCCTCGTTTCAACGGAAGCGACTCCTCAACCAAGGTAGCACCATTCATCATTTTTCCTGCTCCTGTACCAATATAAATCCCCAAGACTTTTTGCGAAGCAGGCTTGCCATTGATATAGACAACACGGTTTTTATAAGCCACGGTATCGCCTGGCAGACCAATTACCCGCTTGATGTAATCAACCTCTGGATCTTTTGGATACTTAAACACCACCACATCACCCCGATGAGGTTCGCCTGTGGGGATGATTTTGGTGCCTGTCACGGGCAATTTGACCCCATAAGAGGACTTGCTCACTAAAATAAAATCGCCAATTTCCAAGGTCGGATACATGGAGCCTGAAGGAATGCGGAAAGGCTCAACAATAAAAGAACGCACCACCAAAACAATAAGAAAAACAGGAAAGAGCGAACGGGCATACTCAATCCAGATCGGTTCTGGTACCGTGGTCACTGATTTTAATCTTTGTGGTCGCCAGATAATTTTATCCAAATAGGCAATCACCCCTGTCACTGCCGTGGCAATGACCAATATTAACTCAAAACTCAAGATTCATCTCCTGTATTCAAAATGGCTAAAAACGCCTCCTGCGGTAGCTCGACATTCCCGATCTGCTTCATCCGCTTTTTCCCTTCTTTCTGCTTCTGCAACAGTTTTTTCTTCCGTGACACATCCCCACCGTAACACTTAGCGGTTACATTTTTACGCAATGCTTTCACATTGCTTCGGGCAATGATTTTGCTACCAATCGCTGCCTGAATCGCCACATCAAACATCTGACGAGGAATAATCTCTCGCAGCTTTTCAATCAACACCTTACCACGTTGCACTGCTGTGCTGCGATGCACAATCACCGCCAAGGCATCCACAGGATCGCCATTGACCAAGAACTCCATCTTCACCAGATCTGACGCTTGGAAACGGCGGAATTCATAATCCATGGAGGCATACCCACGACTAGTGGACTTCAAACGATCAAAGAAATCGAGTACCACTTCATTCAGCGGCAATTCGTAAGTCATCGACACCTGATTACCGCTGTACTGCATATTTTTCTGCACGCCCCGCTTCTCGATACAGAGTTTCATCACGGAACCAACATACTCCTGCGGCACCAAAATATTGGCTTCCACAATCGGTTCACGAACCTCTTCAATCGTAGAGGCATCTGGCAGACTGGAGGGGTTATCGACCTTAATGATTTCGCCTTTTTTGGTCAAGACTTCATACACCACCGTCGGGGCAGTGGTAATGAGATCAAGATGATATTCTCGCTCCAACCGCTCTTGGATGATCTCCATATGCAGCATCCCCAAAAAGCCACAACGGAAACCAAAGCCCAAAGCATCTGAACTTTCAGGCTCAAAATGCAAAGCGGCATCATTCAATCGCAACTTCCGCAAGGCTTCCCGTAAATCTTCATAATCTTCAGAGCTCACAGGGAAGAGTCCAGCAAAGACACGAGGTTGAGCGGGGGCAAATCCAGGTAAGGGTTCTATATCCGTCGCCTTGGCATCCATGATGGTATCCCCCACAGGCGCACCGTCTATATCTTTAATTCCCGCAACCACAAAGCCCACTTCTCCAGCGGTCAAGGCATCTGTCGGCGTACGCCGTGGGGTAAAAATCCCCACTTGATCAACCTGATGCTCCTCTTTGGTTGACGCGATCTTAATCTGGCTCTTCTTCGCAATTTTGCCATTCACCACCCGCACCAAAGAGACCACACCCAAATAAGGGTCAAACCAAGAGTCAATGATCAACGCCTTCAAAGGGGCATCAGGATCCCCTTCTGGCGGAGGGATACGGTGAACAATCTCTTCCAAAATCTCTTCAACCCCGATGCCTGATTTCGCACTCGCCTGCACTGCATCATGTGCTTCAATGCCGATAATCTCTTCAATCTCATCCACCACCCGTTCAGGCTCGGCGGCGGGCAGATCGATTTTATTCAGCACAGGCAACACTTCTAACCCCTGCTCAATCGCCGTATAACAGTTAGCAACCGTTTGTGCTTCCACCCCTTGAGAAGCATCCACCACCAACAAAGCCCCTTCACAAGCGGCTAAAGAGCGAGAGACCTCATAAGAGAAGTCCACATGACCTGGGGTATCGATAAAGTTCAACTGATAGGTTTCCCCATCTTTCGCTTTATAGTTCAGCGTTACACTCTGTGCCTTAATGGTAATCCCTCGCTCCCGTTCAATATCCATGGAGTCGAGTACTTGGGCTTCCATTTCACGGTCACTGAGACCCCCGCATACCTGAATAAAACGATCAGCGAGCGTGGATTTTCCATGATCAATATGGGCAATAATAGAGAAGTTACGAATATGTTTTAAATCTTGTTGGGACATGAAGTTTCTTGAATTTGATTGAATTGGCATATTTTACGACAAAACCAACAAAAAAGCCGCAATGCATTGCGGCTTTTAAAGATTGAGTTCTCATGATAACTGCTCAGCTACCCCTGAAATGCATCATTTGAAACAGACAAGACGGATTTCAGGAGTGAGTTGAGTCATTACCTATTTTCTGCCTAATACCAAAGGTAAGAACAATGAATGACCATTGCGAACCACTCGGACAGGAATGGCACGACCTTTTGGTGCGTGTTTAAGGATTTGAATCAACTGTGGAATTGACTTCACAGGCTGGAAGTTCAAAGTCACCAAGATATCTCCAGGTAGGATGCCCGCTTTTTGTGCTGCACCACCTTCGACCACACTGACAATTTCCACACCAAAGGGTAGATTCAATGCTTTCAACTCTTTTGGTGTTAACTCACGCACCATGGCACCGAAATCACCTGTGTTATTATCCCCTTTGGCACTGGCAACCTGCCCTTCCTCTTCAGGCAGGGGCTTCAGCTTCACGGTAAGTGTTTTTGCTTTACCTTGGCGTAAGATTTTCATCTCCACTGGTTTTCCGACAGGGGCAGTGCCGACCAAAGGAGGTAGATCCGTTGAACGGTGAATTTTTTGTCCATTAAACTCAACAATAATATCCCCTGGCTGCAATCCTGCTTCTTCAGCGGCAGACCCTTTCACCACTTCGGCGACTAAAGCCCCTTCAGGTTGACTCATGCCAAATGATTGTGCCAGCTCACCCGTGACTTCCTGTACCTGCACACCTAAGAAACCGTGTACCACATGACCATGCTGCTTAATCTGCTCGGCAACACTCATTGCAATATCGATTGGAATGGAGAAAGACAGTCCCATATAGCCGCCAGACTTACTATAAATCTGCGAGTTAATCCCCACGACTTCGCCTTTCATATTGATTAAAGGGCCACCAGAGTTACCTGGGTTAATCGGCACATCGGTCTGGATAAAAGGCACATAGGTATCACTCGGCAAAGCCCGCCCTAAAGCACTGACAATTCCGTGTGTGACTGTATAATCCAATCCAAAGGGTTCACCAATGGCCAACACCCACTGACCAATTTTTAAATTTTTAGCGCTGCCAATTTTGGCATAAGGCAAATCGGTCGCATTGATTTTAATCAAAGCGACATCAGTACGAGGATCCGTACCGATGACTTTCGCTTTCATCTCTTTACGATCGTAAAGCTTGACCACGACTTCATCCGCCCCTTCTACCACATGATTATTCGTCAAAATGTAGCCATCAGAACTGATAATAAAGCCCGAACCTAAAGAACGCACCACCTCTTCTGGTAGCTGTCGAGGCACAGGGCGTCCTTGCATGCCTCCACCTGGCAATCCAAAAAAGAAACGCATAATATCATCTGGCATGCCATTAAAAACGGGCGGCACCTTCGCTTTCACATGCTTAGTGGTACTGATATTCACCACTACCTTGGTATTCTCTTCTGCTAACTGCGTAAAATCAGGCAGCTTGGATGAATCATCACTCAAAAATCCTGCTTGAGCCGAAGAAAAGCCTGCAAAGCTTCCCAGCGTTAAGGCTCCGATCAGTAGCCATTTATTCATTCTTTTCATTCTATTTTTCCTATTTTTGGGTAACGACTCACCTCACCCCTGAAATCCGCCTTGAATTGACGAATTTCAGAAGCAATCTAAGCCGTTACGGTATCAACTGAGTAATTTTGTTGCTATCGGCAATTCAGGCCGATAAAACGCTTTCACGCCCCACCAACCCAATACCATCCCAGACAGACTGCCCAGAATGGTCCAAATTTCATTTGACTGCCCCATCAAAGCTTGCATCAACAAGCCGCCAGCAAACAGCCCCACCAGCGGCACACCATACGCCATTAGCGTATGTTTCATTAAGGTCGATTCAGGCAACTCCAACACCACCACATCACCCACTTCAAGAACCTGACCAGTCCCATTGATCACTTTCAATGGCACTGATTTCTCGGTATTTAACAGCTTGGCTAATGTCGAAGTGCCGCAACTGCCTTCTGCATGACAACCACTGCACCCACCACTGCTGCGTTGGGTCTGCACCCAAATATAGCTGCCACCAGTATCATCAGAATAGGCATCATCAACCTGCAACACCACAGCTGTGGCCAGTGCGACCTCATCAACATCAGATGCGGCGGGTAAGGGAGAATTAGACATAGGGCTTGAATTTTCCATCTTGCGTTTCAGTTATAATAAGCGGTAAATCAAAATATTCAATGTCTAAACAGTGAAAAAACCCTGAATGAATCCTCTGACCCATCAAAAAGCCGAAAAACTCACCACCCATACCTTAATCATTGGCAGCGGCATTGCAGGGCTCACCACTGCGTTGAAGCTGGCAGATCATCACGAAGTCATTGTCCTGGCCAAAGCAGAACTCTTTGAAGGCAGCACCCGCTATGCACAAGGCGGTATTGCTGCCGTCCTTGCGCCTTTCGATAGCATTGAGTCACACATTCAAGACACCCTCACTGCGGGTGCAGGATTGTGCGACCCAACAGCAGTGCGTCTGGTTGCAGAGCAAGCCAAGCCCGCAATTGAAGAGCTGATTCAACTCGGTGTCCCTTTTAGCAAATGCCAAGCCGAACAGTGTGACTACCCTTTCCACCTCACTCAAGAGGGCGGTCATAGCCATCGCCGTATTATTCATGCTGCCGACCACACAGGCCGCTCCATTACCGAAACCCTTACTCAAGCGGCACTTGACCATCCCAATATCCAAGTGCTTGAACAGCACACCACCATTGATCTCATCCTAAACGAACAAAAAGCGTGCATCGGTGCCTATGTGCTTGACAATGCCACTCGACAGGTCAAAACCATCGGTGCCGCCCAAACCGTGCTGGCCACAGGCGGTGCGAGTAAAGCCTATCTCTATACCAGCAACCCCGACACTTCCACAGGTGACGGCATCGCTATGGCGTGGCGAGCAGGCTGTCGTGTGGCGAATATGGAGTTCAACCAATTCCATCCCACCTGTCTCTACCACCCCAAAGACCGCTCCTTTCTCATCAGCGAAGCGGTGAGAGGAGAAGGCGGCATTCTCAAACGCCCAGACGGCACTCCGTTTATGGCTGAATATGACCACCGTAAAGAACTTGCCCCTCGTGATATTGTCGCCCGTGCCATTGACCATCAGATGAAACAGCATGGGCTGGATCATGTCCTGCTCGATATTCGTCACAAAGGGGAAGCTTTTATCCTTAAACACTTCCCGACCATCTACCATCGCTGCCTTAAAGTTGGCATCGACATTACCCAACAACCGATTCCCGTCGTCCCTGCCGCTCACTACACCTGCGGTGGCATTGTCACCGACACCCACGCCCGTACCGACATTTCCAACCTCTATGCCATCGGCGAAACCGCCTACACAGGCCTGCACGGTGCTAACCGCTTGGCCAGCAACTCGCTGGTTGAAGGCTTAGTTTTTGGACGCATCGCCGCTGCAGAAATTTTGCAGCATTTTGCTAAAATCCCCAGTCCTGCATCTTTGCCTGTTTGGGATGACTCTTTGGTGACCCAACCCTATGAAAAAGTCACCATTGCTCATGATTGGGATGAAATTCGCCGAGTCATGTGGGACTATGTTGGCATTGTACGACGGGACAACCGCCTGCAAAGAGCATTGAAACGCATTAAACTCGCCAAAGCAGAGATTCAAGAGTACTACCAAAACCACACTGTGGAAAAAGATCTGCTCGAACTGAGAAATCTGGTCACTGTCTCCGAACTGATGGTGCGCAGTGCAATTAAACGCAAGGAAAGCCGAGGTTTACACTACAATCTCGACCACCCCACCCAATATAAAAAACTGAAACCCACAATTTTAGAAGGAAAGAAAAACCATGAATGAAAACTGGCAACAATTCTTAACTGAACAAGGGGCATCTCTAGCGGAAGATGGCAGCGTCCTCTCTTTTGGCCACCCCGAACTGGAACGCTTTTTAGTCAAAAATGGCCCTGTCCTTTCCAGCCAAGCGCATCAAGGGTTGATTAAAGTCAGTGGCGAAGATGCGTTTGATTTTCTTCAGGGACAGCTCACCAATGACTTAGCCGAAGTGACCGATGAAAAAGCACAACTCTCTGCCTATTGCGATCCTCAAGGACAAGTCTTAGCCCTTTTTGTGGTGATTAAGCAAGGAGATGACTTCTATTTGATGGTCGATGGCTCTTTGAAAGAGACCGTTCAAAAACGCCTTCAAATGTTTGTGATGCGTTCAAAAGTGACCCTCACCGATATGAGTGAAGAGTGGGTGCAGATTGGCTATGCAGGTGAATTTGCCGACTTAGAAATCCAACGCCTGTTGCAAAATAAAAACAAAGATCTCTACCAAGTCACCCTCTGCACACTTGAAACAGATGACGATATTATTTTGGTTAAGCTCCCAGGGCCTTATCACCGTTATCAACTGATTGGCAATGTGGAGAGTTTACAATCCGCTTGGCAAAAACTCCGCAACCAAACGGATCCCATCAACAACCTTGATTGGAATCTGCTGGACATCGCTGCAGGGATTCCGCAGGTGAATGCCCAAAACAGCGGTCACTATATTGCTCAATTCTTAAATCTGGATAAACTCGACGCGATTAACTTCAAAAAAGGCTGTTTCCCAGGACAAGAAGTGATCGCCCGAGTGCATTACCGAGGCAAGGTCACCAAACGCATGATGCGTCTGCATATCGATGATACGATTGAATTAAACACACTTGACAGCCTAACCGTGACCGACCAAAACGATAAGCCTTACAAATTTGAAGTGGTCATAGCCAATCCCGATATTCTCAAAGGCACCCTCTGTCTTGCGGTCACCACGGTGAAACCGCTGCTCACGGCAGAAGGACAGCTCAAAACCGAGCAAGGGGTAGCGGTGAATATTGAGCCGCTTCCTTATGAAGTGTTGGATGAGGTAACGGTATAAAAAAAGGGGCTTAAAAGCCCCTTTTTAATGCGCATCACACTATTTTTTTAAATGGTACGCCGCTTGCAAAGTATTTTCTAACAGCGTGGCAATCGTCATCGGTCCTACCCCACCTGGCACAGGGGTAATCCAGCTGGCGCGTTCCTTAGCGGTTTCAAACTCCACATCCCCAACTAAACGACCACAATCCAAACGGTTAATGCCCACATCAATCACAATCGCCCCTGGTTTAA
>JALUXI010000205.1 GCA_027019045.1 Piscirickettsiaceae bacterium
GCCTCCCCTAAAGAGAATGGCTACCAATCCATTCATACGGTCATTATAGGCCCTCAAGGTAAAACGGTTGAAATTCAAATTCGCACTTTTGAGATGCATCATCATGCAGAGTTTGGAGTGGCCGCACACTGGAAATATAAAGAGGGTCAAGGGCATTTTGATGAAAGTTTAGAGCGCAGTATTGCCGCAGTGCGTCAACTTCTAGAAAATATGGACGACCCAGAGGTGTTTAATGAGATCAGCACCGAATTACAAAGCAATACCATCTATGCCCTCACCCCAAATGCAGAAATCATCACCCTTAGACAAGGCGCCACCCCTTTAGATTTTGCTTATCATATCCATACCGAGCTAGGGCATCGTTGCATTGGTGCCAAAATCAATGGCCGAATTATGCCCTTGACCACACCTTTGCAAACGGGCGATCGAGTTGAAATTTTAACGACCAAAGAAGGGAAGCCCAATCGAAATTGGCTTAATCCTAATCTAGGATACTTAAAATCCGCCAGCGCACGCAATAAAGTACGCCAATGGTTTAACCGAGTCAATCGAGAAGCCAATATTGAAGCGGGTGAAGAGCTACTTAAAAAAGAGTTAAAAAGATTACATGCAACCCTCTCACCAGAATGGTTTGTTGAACGCTTTCATTTGGACAATGAAAAGCAACTCTATGAGTTTATCGGCAAAGGGCAGATCAATGAAAGACAGCTTTCAGATGCCATTCAACGCCATTTACGCCAAACGCTCAAACAACAGTCGTCCATTCAGCATAATTCATCAGAAGAGATCAAAACCTTACCTACAGAGACCGCTTTTGTCGTAGGTGCACCACAACTCAAAACACATTTAGCCCCCTGTTGTCAGCCCCAACCCAATGAGGCCATTATTGGTTATGTGACACGGGGTAGAGGTATTACTATTCATAAAGTCACCTGCCCCAATATTCAGCACCTCAATGCAGAAGAGCAGAAACGCTTGATTGAAGTCGCTTGGAGTGGACAGCAAGTGCCAAGTGTTTATACCATAGAATTGACCATACAACTCTTAGAAATGCCTGGTGCAACGGGAAAGGTACTGCAAGAGCTGACTCTATGTGATTTAGAGCCTGTCTCTATGGCTCAAGAAAAAGTGAAGGGAAATGAAGGAGAGTTTTCATTGATGCTTAAAATGCAATTGCCCCAAAATTTCAATATGGGAAAACTCTTGGATCGACTGGAGCAGCTGCCCGCTGTCTTAGAAGTGAAATTGCGTGCGGTTGAATGACTGAAGTTGATAAACGAATTCTCTGAGACTAAAGCTTTAGGAAATAAAAAAAGCCAGCCTTTTCAAGCTGGCTTTAGAATGTGGCGTCCCGTAGGGGAGTCGAACCCCTGTTACCGCCGTGAAAGGGCGGTGTCCTAGGCCTCTAGACGAACGGGACATTTTTTTTGGTTTGTTTGCGGCTTATTTCTCCAATCTCTGCGTTGTCAGTCAGTCACTTACCAAAGTAAGCTCCTTCCTTCCGCCTTGATCTTGAAGAAAATGCTCGCAAACAAACTCAAAAATGAATCTGTGCGGCTTATTTCTCCAATCTCTGCGTTGTCAGTCAGTCACTTACCAAAGTAAGTTTCTTTCTGCCAACTTAGTCTTGAAAAACAAGTTTCAAACAAACTCAAAAATGCTTATATCTCAATAAGCGATTGACTGTTTAGTGTATGAATCGGCCTAGAGATTCCTAAACAGCCTATCTAAATATGGAGCGGGAAACGAGGATCGAACTCGCGACCCCAACCTTGGCAAGGTTGTGCTCTACCGCTGAGCTATTCCCGCATAGTGGCGTCCCGTAGGGGAGTCGAACCCCTGTTACCGCCGTGAAAGGGCGGTGTCCTAGGCCTCTAGACGAACGGGACACTATAAAAATATCGGTTACTTAAAATCAGGAATTTACGGCCTAGAGTAAATTTAAGTCCTGCTTTCATTGCAATTGCTGTTCTGATTGGTGGAGCTAAGCGGGATCGAACCGCTGACCTCAACACTGCCAGTGTTGCGCTCTCCCAGCTGAGCTATAGCCCCAATAGGAACCGTTGCAAGTTGCTGTGTAACAGATGGGTGCGTATTATAAAGAGATGCCTGAGAAGGTCAAGAGCAAAAGTGCAAAATTTTTTATTTTTTTGCACTTTTGTAACACACCCTATTGTGCCTTGACTCAACCCTGTTGCTGCGCTCTTTGATCTATAAAGGCAATGGCTTGGTTAATCCGCGTGAGACAACGAGCTTTTCCAATCAGTTCGGCTGTTTGATCAATCGCTGGAGACTGCCCTCTTCCTGTAATAGCAACTCTTAAAGGCATACCAACTTTACCCATCCCCACTTCCAATTCATCTGCTGTTTCTTGAATCGCCTGATGAATATTTTCTGCTGTCCAAGGTTCAACTTCTGAGAACTTTTCGGCCACTTTAACCAATGCGTCTTTGGCAACAGGTCGCAAATGTTTTTTGGCCGCAGCAGGATCGAAACTTTCAAAATCTTGATAGAAATAGTCAGCGTTCTCTACCATTTCGACTAAGGTTTTGGCTCTTTCTCGTAATAGATCAGCGACCGCACTCAGTTCAGGGCCATTTTCCAACTCAATCCCTTTTTCCTGCATAAATGGCGCTAAATAGCGAGCTAAATGCTCTGCAGGCGCTTGCTGGATATGCTGCTGGTTGACCCATAGCAATTTTTCTGTATTAAAGGTTGAAGGTGAGCTGTTAACATGGTCTAGGTCGAAATGCTCAATCATTTCATCCACACTAAAAATCTCTTGATCTCCATGCGACCAGCCTAATCTCACAAGATAGTTCAATAAAGCTTCAGGCAAGAAACCTTCTTCTTTATATTGCAGTACCGAAACCGCCCCGTGTCGTTTTGAAAGACGAGAGCCATCTTCACCCAATACCATCGGAATGTGCGCATATTTTGGAATCGGAGCGCCAAGGGCTTTCAAGATATTGATTTGACGAGGTGTATTATTAAGGTGGTCATCTCCTCGAATAACATGGGTAATCCCCATATCCCAATCATCCACCACCACGCTTAAATTATAAGTGGGCGTACCGTCAGAACGGGCAATAATCAGATCATCCAATTCTTGGTTGCTGATGCGCACCTCACCTTTGACCAAGTCCTCAATCACCACTTCTCCTTCCAAAGGATTTTTAAAGCGGATAACAGGTTCAACACCTTCAGGAGGCGTGCCTGTAAAGTCACGATAACGACCATCGTAACGAGGCTTCTCGCCTTTGGCTTTCTGTTCTTCACGCATGGTTTCCAACTCTTCAGGGGTGGCATAGCAATAGTAGGCCATGTCATTGTCTAACAGATATTGAATCACCTCTTTGTAGCGATCGAAACGCTCTGTCTGATAAAAAGGTCCTTGGTCATAATCTAACCCTAGCCAAGCCATCCCTTCTAAAATCGCATTCACGGACTCTTTGGTAGAGCGTTCTAAATCCGTATCTTCAATCCGTAAAACAAACTCTCCCCCATGCTTGCGTGCATAAAGCCAAGAAAAAAGTGCGGTGCGTACACCACCAATATGTAAATAGCCCGTTGGACTGGGGGCAAAACGAGTACGAATCACTGTCAACTCCTCAAAGAATAAATAAAAGGGGTATTATAGGGCTTCAGGCGATGACTTTACAGCCAACCATGCTTGCTTAACCAACCAACCTGTTAATAAGGTCACGAATCCCAATAAAAGAATAAAAATCACCCCACTCCACCACCAGAAAAGCGGCTGTTGCAAAAGATCACCCATGTACTGCCCCGCCAAACCATAAGCAGCCAGAGGATAAACATAAGACCAACTCACCATACTGAGTTCACTCTTTCTAAACTCCGCAATAGAATAGAGCCAAACAAGTAGCATCATGGTAGCAAACCCATAAAACCACCAACTGCTCAAAGGCACAGTAGCTTGCTGTAAAAGCAAAATGGAGGCAATGGTTCCAAGGGATGGCGGAGCCATAAAAATAAACAGAGTAGGTCGCATTCGAAGTGAAATATGGCTGACAAAAAACAGACGATAGAAGAGGCTAAAAACCAATGTTCCCCATATAAAAAAAGTTGCCGAAAAATAGAACCATAAAACCTCTCTCCAGCTTTCTGGCAACATCTGCATCCCTGCAATCACCACCACAAAATTTCCCGAGAGCAAAATAAACCAAGTAGGTTTTAAATCCTCCAACTCAATCCGCACATCAAATAGCCAGCGAGAGACCATTGCAAACCACAAAATGGTGTGTGCAATCATCACCGTTAAAAATCCCCAAAAAGCCCAGTCCCGATACCAGTTAAAGTGCCATAAGCTTAAACAACCAAGCATCAGCGTCAGTGTGATTGATGGAAAAAGAGAGATTTGGAAGTTACTTTGCCACTCCTTTGTTAAATGATTTGTGGAGTGCTGTTTGAATCGTTCTTGAAACAACTTTATGAAGTAAGGCACTCCCACAATGAGCAGTGCCAAATAACCATAAAACAGAATCCATAATGGTAAGGAGGTTTGCCATTGGAGTGTTTCAGCATAATGAACTCCATTCAGCCCCAATCCAATGAGTCCCATGGGCATACCGAATAGTGCAACAGAGGGCTTAAAAACAAGATTTTTCAAATTCATTAAATAAGTAATTGATTTGGAATTTGAGTAATTATAACGCCATGAGTAGAGTTTGATTATAATAATGCCAATTCTAATTTTACGGAGTCCATCCCATGAGTGAAGCAAATACCCAACCTGCTCGTCTAGCCTTTTTCCCTATCACCCTATTTGGAAGTATTATGGGGTATTCAGGGTTGACGCTGGTATTGATTGCCATGCGCCAAATTTTAGAAATCAATGCCTATGCCCCTTTGGCTTTAGTGATCCTCACCACCCTCTTTTTCTCACTGATTTCAGCAACCTATTTAGTTAAAATCCTAAAACATCCTCAAGCGGTCATTAAAGAATTTAACCACCCCATCGCTAGTAACTTTTTCTCCGCCTTTAGTATCAGCTTGGTGCTATTGGGGGTGATTTATAGCTTTTACAACTTAACTGTTGGGCAGATCTTATGGACACTGGGCGCCAGCACCCAACTGGTTTTAACCGTCATTACCATTAGCAACTGGATTCATCATGAAAAGTGGCAAGTGACGCACATGAGTCCTGCTTGGTTTATCCCTGTGGTTGGGAATATTATTGTTCCGCTGGGTACGCCGCTTTATGCACCATTAGAACTCGGCTGGTTCTTCTTTAGTATTGGCGTCGTTTTTTGGATTATCTTACAAGCAATTGTTTTCTATCGCCTTTTCTTCCACCCACCCATGATTAAAACACTAGAGCCACTTCTGTTTATCTTGATTGCGCCACCTGCAATTGGCTTCAGTGCCTACCTACATATCAATGGCGGAAACCTAGATGCATTTGCCCGTATTCTTTATTACACAGCACTTTTCTTTGGGTTATTGCTATTGGTGCAGACTCCCCGCTTCTTACGCATCCCCTTCTCACTCTCTTGGTGGGCATACACCTTCCCATTGGCTGCACTCACACTTGCAACCTTAAAAATGTTTGCCTTTATTAACCAACCTATTTTTGGTTTCTTGACTGCACTCTTTGCAGCAATCGTATCGGCGCTTATTTTCCATCTCACTTTAAAAACACTGGCGGCGATTCGTAAGAAAAAGCTATGCGTACCACCACCTGCTGAACCCACCCCTCAAGCGAAAGAAGATTAACGATGGCTCAAATTCATTACAGCGTCACTCCTCAAGATCCCAAAGGGCATCTGTTTCAGGTTGAGCTGACTATTCAATCACCTAACCCCAAAGGGCAGATTTTACGACTGCCCAACTGGATCCCAGGGAGTTATCTGATTCGAGATTTTGCAAAGCATATTGTTGAAATTAAAGCAGAAACGCTTGAAGGTAAACCACTTTCCATCAATCCGATTACCACCGACCAGTGGCAGCTTACTCCAACTACGGAAGCAGTTAAAATCCACTATCAGGTGTATGCTTGGGATCTATCCGTTCGTGGTGCGCATTTTGATCAAACGCACGCTTTTTTTAACGGCACTTCACTCTTTTTAGCGGTTGAAGGACAAACAGAAGCGGAAGTGAAAGTTTCCCTGAACTCTGCAGGTTGGATACCTGAGTCGTGGAAAGTCGCCACCACCCTACCTAAAGTGACGGTTGATGAAAAAGGATTCGGTGATTATCTCGCAGAAGATTACTGGCAACTGATTGATGAACCTGTAGAGATCAGTGACTTCACAGAAGTTTCATTCACCGCCAAAGGCATTCCGCATAAAATGGTACTGTCAGGACAGCATGATGCAGATTTGGAGCGTCTTAAACAAGACCTCACCATCATTTGTGAATTTGAATTAGACCTTTGGCGAGAGCCCTACCCGATTAAAGAGTATCTCTTTATTGTCTTGGTCACCGATTCACTTTATGGCGGTTTAGAACATAAAAACAATACCGTTCTCATGTGTAGCCGTCATGACCTGCCTTTCAAAGGCATGAAGCAGCCGACAGAATCTTATCAACAGTTCTTAGAGCTATGTAGCCATGAGTATTTTCACCTTTGGAATGTAAAACGCATCCAACCCAAGGTTTATCAACAGACCGATTTACAATCAAAGGCTTACACCCAACAGCTCTGGTGGTTTGAAGGCATTACTTCTTACTACGATGGCTATATCCTCTATCGAGCAGGACTGTTAACTGCTGAACAGTATTTAAATAACCTTGCTAAACAGATGACCCGTGTCTATCGCATGCCTGGTCGTTTTAAACAGTCAGTCGCTGAATCAAGCTTGCTAACTTGGACAAAGTTTTACCAACAAGATGAAAATGCCCCTAATGCGATTATCAGCTACTACACCAAAGGCAGCCTCATTGCTTTAGCACTGGATTTGATGATTCGCCAGCAGAGTGAAGGGCAGAAAAGTTTAGACGATGTGCTGCATCATCTTTGGCAACACTATGGCACGACGGGTAAATGGCTTAAAGAGGGCGAACTGGAGCAGGTGATTGAAAATGTTACCGAACTGAAACTGGCCGATTTTTTTAATCGCTACCTATATGGCACAGACGACCCACCCCTCCCACAACTGCTCTTAAATGAAGGAGTAGAAATGACCTTCCGCTCACCACAATCTCATGCAGATTTGGGTGGACTGGCGAGCAAAGCAACGCTTGAAGATGAAGCGGCTCCGATTCATCTCGGTGCTAACCTAAAAAACAGCGAACACCAGACAGTTCAACTCACTCATGTGTTGCATCAAGGCATTGCTTATAAGGCAGGTTTGGCCGCAGGAGATGAAATTATTGCATTAGAAGGACTCAAAGTCACTTCGATTCAACAACTTGAGAGTTGGCTAAATCGGAAACAGGTCGGCGACTCATTAAGCTGCCATTACTTCCGCCAAGGCGTTTTATACAAAACCACCTTCACTCTCACACCCGCTGCCTTTGATCGAGTCTCGTTGAGCATAGATGCGCATAACCCCAATCGGATCGGGAAATGGCTAAGCAGATGACAGAGGAAGCACAATTGCAAAAACTGGAAGCGAGAGTGACGGAACTAGAGGTCTCTCTCAGCTATCAACAAGAGACGATAGAAGCTCTGCAACAGGAAGCAGCAAAACAGATTCAAGAAAACCAACAACTGAATCAAAAGCTGTTGCTACTTTCTGAATATCTGAAGTCTTTAAATCTGGAAGCCATTAAAAAACCCAGTGAAGAGGCACCGCCTCCCCACTATTGAAATTAAAGCCTACCGTCTGCGATTACTCGGGCGGTTGCGTTTAGCTTTTTTCTTCGTTTTAGGCTTGGCAACTGGCTGTGCCGCCGACACCTTTTTATGGAATTGATCAGGACGAGGCTCTTCAGGCAAACCTACACTTTTTAACAGTTGATTCACCTGACGCCAAGTTAAAGCTTCGCTCTTCCCTTGTCGTAGGTTTCTAGGTAGCTGAAACTGTCCATAACGGGTACGAATCAAACGACTAACCTGTACCCCCACTGCTTCCCACATCCGTCGCACTTCACGATTTCGTCCCTCTTTGATCACCACCTTATACCACTGGTTCAGGGAGTCATCATCTTGTTGAGGCAGTTTAACAATGCGATCAAACTTCGCCCAACCATCGTCAAGCTTAATCCCCTTTTTCAACTGCTTCAAAGTATCTTCAGACACCTCTCCAAATACCCGCACGGAGTATTCGCGCTCCACCTCATAGCTTGGGTGCATCATACGATTAGCCAGCTCACCATTATTGGTAAAAATCAACAACCCACTGGTGTTCATATCCAGCCGTCCAATGGCCACCCAGCGGCTATTGATAATTCTTGGTAGGTGTTGAAAAACGGTGTCTCTTCCCTTCTCGTCCTTGCGACTGGTGACTTGGCCTTCAGGTTTATTGTAAAGAATCACCTGCGTGGGTTGTTTGGCCAAACGGGTCTCTCGAACTTCATGATCTCGCACTTTTATTTTATCGTCAGGAAAAGCACGATCCCCTAATTGAGCCACCTTACCATTGACCTTCACCAATCCCTCGGCAATCAACTTTTCCACTTCTCGCCGAGAACCAAAGCCCGCTCGAGCCAAGATTTTTTGTAATTTTTCACCTGGTACTTTTTTCTGCACGGGGGCGGTTTTTTCCGCTGTTTTTTCTTGTTCTATCATTTAGATTCCAATCAAATTTAAAATAAAGTGACGCAACCACTCATAAGGCCCCGCCATTAAAGGTGTTAAGAGCCCTAAAAAAATCATGCCTAATAAAATCAAAAAGCCATAAGGTTCAATTAGGTTGTATTGATACGCCAACTTTGGCGGTAAAAAAGCCGAGACGACTCGACTGCCATCCAAAGGGGGAATGGGGATGAGGTTTAATACCAAAAGCACTAGGTTAATACTGATACCCGCCATCCCTGAATAGATCAAAAATAGTCCAATACTGGGCATATCAGCTGTTAAAAGCGTCCCTATTTTCAGTAAAATCGCCCACCCGATCGCCATTAAAAAATTAGAAGCCGGTCCCGCAATCGCCACTTTGGCCATATCTTTTCGTGGATTTTTAAAATTATTTGGGTTAATAGGAACGGGTTTTGCCCAGCCAAAAATAACCCCCCCTAGAATCAATAGTACCAACGGCAAAACAATGGTGCCAATGGGATCGATATGCTTAATCGGGTTGAGCGTCAAACGCCCTTGTAATTCTGCGGTACGATCTCCAAGCTTGGCGGCAATCCAGCCGTGTGCTGCTTCATGCACGGTAATGGCAAAAATGACAGGCAGTGTCCAAATCGCAATCTGCTGTAGCGTGGTTAACTCATTCATGGAATTCCCCTTGTCCCTGTCTCACTAAAACAGGTACCTCATCGGTAAAATCAATCACCGTTGTCGGTTCAAAACCACAAAATCCCCCATCGACAATCGCATCTAAAGTATGTTCCAGCGTCTCTTTAATCTCCCAAGCATCGGTCATTGGTATCTCTTCACCTGGCAAAATTAAACTACTAGAAATTAAAGGTCGATCAAAACGGCTCGACAGCTCATTCGCTATGTGATTAGGTGACACCCGAATCCCAATGGTCTTCTTTTTCGGATTTTGTAACCGCCGTGGCACTTCACGACTCGCTGGTAAGATAAAGGTATAAGGGCCTGGTAGATGCGATTTTAGATAACGAAACTGCACATTCCCCACTTTAGCGTATTCCGAAATATCACTCAAATCCTTACACATGAGCGTTAGCTGATGATTCGGTTGCAACTGGCGAATCGTACGAATCTTATCCGCACCTTCTTTATTATCCAACAGACAACCTAAAGCATAGCCCGACTCGGTTGGATAGGCAATGACACCGCCCTTTTCAATCACATCTGCCACCTGATCAATCAAGCGGGACTGGGGATTTTCGGGATGAATCGATAAAAATAAACTCATTTTCTTACTCTCTTTCTTTCTCTAGAGAGCTTTGCATGAGTGGGACGCAAGAGGAATTTTAACCTTTTTTATCCGTGTAGCTATCTCGTGCAAAGTTCTCATCTAAATAATGGGTTGCTTAAAATGGTGCCATACGGGATCACACTTTTCAGGCATGGGGGCAAGCCAGCCTAGGTTGCGA
>JALUXI010000206.1 GCA_027019045.1 Piscirickettsiaceae bacterium
GGATAGACGAGAAGCCATTGTTTGGGCGATTCAGCATACGGCAAAAGAGGGCGGGGTGCTGATTGCGGGCAAAGGGCATGAGACAAAGCAGCAGTTTTGCGGTTACAGCGAACCTTTTTCCGATATTGAGGTAGCTCAAGCGGCGTTAAAAGCAGCGATAGAAGCGGTTATGGAAGTATGATGAAAAATCAGTGGCAAGTGGAACAATTGGTTGAGGCGATTGCTGGGCAACTGCTGAATGTAGCAGCAGTTGATGAATGTATTTTTAGTTCCGTGACCACTGATAGCCGTCAGGTCGAAGCCCCTGCTTTATATGTCGCCATACAGGGTGAACGCTTTGATGGTCATCAATTTATCCCGCAAGCGATTGAAAACGGGGCAGTAGCGATCTTGTGTCAAGCCAATGCGGTTGAGACAGCATGGCTTGAGCAGTTTCCCAAAGTGGCTTGGGTGGCTGTCGCAGAGACTCGCTTGGCACTGGGGCAGTTTGCCGCTTGGCATCGTCAACAGTTGCAGAGACAAAATCCCAATATGCGGTGGATTGGGGTGACAGGCAGCAATGGCAAGACCACGAATAAAACACTGCTCAATACAGTGTTACAAAATTTCGCCCCCACTTTTGCCACACAAGGGAATTTAAATAATGAACTCGGTGTGCCTCGAAGCATTTTAGCTGTCACACTGCATCACCAGTTAGCCGTGATTGAGATGGGGGCAAACCATGTTGGTGAGATTGAATATCTGGCCAATATGGTCAAACCCCAAGTCGGATTGATAACCAATGTCTCCGCCGCTCACATTGGGGAATTTGGCAGTTTAGAGAATATTCTGCAGACCAAAGGGGAGTTGTTATCGCACATTGAAACAGGTGGTTCAGCTGTTTTACCTGAAGCGTTAATCCATACCTGGCAATCAAAATGTGAAGCTCAGTCATTGCGTTGTTTCTCGTTTGGGGAGTCTTCTCAAGCCGCTGTTCAATTGATCAATTTTGAACAGAAGCCCGAACAGATCTGTTTTAGTTTGCAAGTTAACCAAACAGGTCTTTGGCAAGGGCAGACTTTTCATCTCTGCTTGCCTGTTTTGGGTAAACATAATGCGTTGAATGTTTGTGCTACTTTTGCCGTTGGGCTGGCACTGGATTTGGATTTACGCCTCTTTCCTGCCGCCTTGCAGATGTACGAAGGGGTTGGCGGGCGATTGGATGCAGAAACGGTTGCACTGCCTTCTGAGCAGACAGAAGCTTCGCAGTCGATTACCTTGATAGATGATAGCTATAATGCCAATCCCGCTTCCGTGAAAGCAGGGATTGAAACCTTGGTGCAGTTGGCTCAAACTTCTGGCGGAGAATCGATGCTCTGCTTGGGGGCGATGGCAGAACTGGGTGAGCAGAGTTTTGCCTTGCACCAAGAGGTGGGGCAGTTTGCCAAGGCGGCGGGAGTCAATTATCTTTGGGTGGCGGGACAGGAGGCCTTGCCTGCTGCTTTAGGTTTTGGAGAAGGGGCGAAAGGATTTGAAACCGCACAGCAGTTGGCAGAAGTATTGACGACACAGTTACAGCAAGCAACCATTCAAGCGGTGACACATATTTTAGTCAAAGGATCTCGTTCAGCAGGGATGGAAACCGTGGTGGCTGCCATACAGGAGCAGGCAAAATGTTAATTTATCTAGCAGACTATCTTCAGCAATATATTTCTGGCTTTGGGGTGTTTAAATATGTCACCCTGAGGGCGATTATGTCGGTATTGACCGCACTGTTGATCTCTTTTTATATCGGCCCTAAAGTGATCCGTTGGTTGATTCGCCTCAAGGTGGGACAGAGCGTACGATTGGATGGCCCACAAACCCATCTGGTCAAATCGGGTACGCCGACAATGGGCGGGGTGATGATTCTGTTTTCGGTGGGGGTGTCGATTCTGCTATGGGGGGATTTGACCAATCATTATTTAGTCATTACTGCCTTGACCATGTTTGCCTTTGGATTGATTGGTTTCTGGGACGATTATCAAAAGGTGGTCTATAAAGATCCTGAAGGGATGAAATCTCGGGTGAAATATGCGTTGCAATCAGTGGTCGGGTTGGTTGCCGCCTATGCGTTGTATGCCTTTCACCAAGTGCCAGCAGAAACGGATTTATTGATTCCATTTATGAAAGACACCTACCTACACTTGGGGGCTTGGAGCATTGTGTTGAGTTATTTTGTCATTGTCGGTAGCTCCAATGCAGTGAATTTGACAGATGGGCTAGATGGGTTGGCGATTATGCCATCGGTGATGATTGCAGGGGCTTTGGCCGTGTTCGCTTATGTGTCTGGGCATTACTATTTTTCGCAATATCTGCATATTCCTTATATCCCTGGGGTGGAGGAGTTGACGATTTTCTGTGGTGCCTTGATGGGGGCAGGATTGGGTTTTTTATGGTTCAATGCCCATCCTGCACAAGTGTTTATGGGCGATGTCGGGTCACTCTCCATTGGAGCGGCTTTAGGCGTGGTGGCGATTTCTGTGAAGCAGGAGTTAGTCTTCTTTATTATGAGCGGCATTTTTGTGTCTGAAACACTGTCGGTCATTCTGCAAGTCGCCTCTTATCGTTTACGGAACGGCAAACGCATCTTTTTAATGGCCCCCTTGCATCACCACTTTGAACAGAAAGGTTGGCATGAGTCACAGGTGATCGTGCGTTTTTGGATTGTGACGATTATTTTGGTGCTGATTGGTCTGGCGAGCTTGAAGATTCGTTAGACGCAATGTTTTTAAAGGTCAAAAAAGTGGTTGAATGGGGTGAGAGGTGAACCTAAGCCTTGCCTGCGGGAAAGCGATAGAAGCCGTTAGCGAAAGCGTCGAAACAGCAAGCCAATGTTTGAGCGAAGCGAGTTTTGGCTTGCTCGACGCTGAGCTTTACGGATTCATCGCTTGGAGCAACCAAGGCTTAGGTTTGCCTCTCATCCCACCCCTTGTTGATAACGCAATGTAGGAGATTAAAATGGTATTGGTCGCTGGGTTAGGGTTGACAGGGCAGTCGGTATTGCGGTTTTATCAACGCATGGGGGAACCATGTTTGGCGTTTGATACACGGGAATCGCTAGATTTAGCCCCTTTGCAAGCCCAATTCCCCGAGATGCAATTTGCCAAAGGGCAGTTGCCTGATGCTTGGTTGACACAGTTTAATACGGTGGTGTTGTCGCCAGGGATTGCTCAAACTGAGCCCTGGGTGGAGAAGTTGAAAATTTTGGGCAAAGAGATTATTGGTGATATTGAGCTGTTTGCCAGAGCAGTAGATGCCCCTGTGATTGGGATTACGGGGTCAAATGGTAAAAGTTCAGTGACCACCTTGGTTGGCAATGCACTGAAAACAGCAGGTTTGCAGGCAGGTGTTGGAGGCAATATTGGTACCCCTGCTCTGGATTTATTGATTGATGATACCGAATATGAAGTTTATGTATTGGAGCTTTCAAGTTTTCAGCTAGAAACCACCTACTCTTTGCAAACGGAAGCCAGTACGGTTCTCAATATCAGCGAAGACCACATGGATCGCTATGACTCTTTAGAAGCTTATATTCAAGCCAAGACTCGCCTGCTAGATCAAACCGCTTTGGCGGTATTGCCCGAAGATTTCCATCTGCTTGGTGTCAGTCACCCTGAAAAGGTGGTGCGTTTTGGATTGCAGCAAGCCGATACGCTGCCAGAAAATACCTATGGACTGCTAGAAACGCAAGCAGGCATTTATTTAGGGAAAGGTCAGCAGCCTAAAGTGCCTTTAGATGCCTTGGCATTAAAAGGCAAACATCATATTTTAAATGCGCTAGCGGCAATGGCGTTGACAGAACCGTTTGCCATAGCAGAATCCGTTTGGCAGCAGGTTTTGAATGAGTTCAAAGGTTTGCCGCATCGCACACAGTGGGTGGCAGAAAAAGCGGGCGTGCAGTGGATCAATGATTCCAAGGGAACCAATGTAGGAGCCACCTTAACGGCATTGGAAACCTTTTCGGAAGTGGCAGCATCCAATGATGGCAAGGTGATTCTTTTAGCTGGCGGCGTGGGCAAAGGAGCCGATTTTTCTCCTTTGGCTTCAGCCGTACAGGCGTGTAAAGCGGTCATCTTATTTGGTCAAGATGCGTCTAAAATCGAACAAGAATTGATTCAAAATTCAGAAAAAATGCCAGAATTCCCAGTCCTGATGCAAAGAGTCTCGACGCTAGGTGAAGCGGTGCAAGCGGCAGAGGGCTTGGCTGAAGCGGGTGATGTGGTGCTGTTTTCACCCGCTTGTGCCAGCTTTGATCAGTTTGCTAATTTTGTGGCACGGGGTGAGGCGTTTGAACAGTTGGTTTTACAAGGGAGTCAGGAATAGGTGAAAAATTCGCCCTATATTTGCCCAAATAATGAAAAGTGGCCAGTGGACTATGGCTTGATGTTTGCCCTGTTTGTATTGATGGCGCTTGGGTTGACCATGGTGTTTTCCGCTTCCATTGCGATCAGCGAGAAACGCTTTGGTGAGCCGTTTCATTATTTGCTACGACAAGCTTTGGCGATGGGGTTGGGGACTTTGAGTGCTTGGCTGGTCTTTAAATTGCCCTTGAGTTTTTGGGAAAAGCATCGGCAAACGCTGTTGCTGATTGGCTTGGCACTGTTAGTGTTGGTGCTGTTTTCTCGACCGATTAACGGCTCTAAGCGCTGGATTCCACTGGGTTTAATGAACTTTCAGGTGTCGGAGTTGATGAAGCTGTTGGTGATTATTTTCTTGGCGGGTTATCTAGATCGCCATGCCGAAGCGGTACGGGAGCAGTTTCAAGCGGTGATTCGTCTTGCCTTACCATTTGGCTTAGCGGCATTGTTATTATTGCTTGAGCCTGACTTTGGTTCCACACTGGTGATTGCGGTGGTGATTACGGGGATGTTGTTGATTGCGGGTGCGCCTTGGCGTTACTTTGTGATTGCGGTGGTGCCGATGGCGACTTTTTTGATTGGAATGGTGCTGATTTCGCCTTATCGAATGGCGAGGGTGACTAATTTCTTGGATCCATGGGCTGACCCGTTTGGCCAAGGCTATCAATTAACCCAAGCGCTGATTGCCTCGGGGCGTGGCTATTGGGATGGCGTGGGACTCGGAGGCAGTGTGCAGAAACTGCTCTATCTGCCTGATGCCCATACCGATTTTCTGTTCTCCATTTTTGGTGAGGAGTTTGGTTTTATTGGGGTAGTGGGCTTAGTGCTGCTCTATCTCTTTATTCTGTTTCGCATTTTTGCCATTGGACGACGCGCATTGAATACGGGGCTGTTTTTTGGTGGCATGGTCGCCTATGGGGTGGGGATCTGGATTATTTTGCAGGCTACCATCAATATGGGGGTGAATTTGGGACTCTTCCCAACGAAAGGCTTGACTTTGCCGCTGATGAGTTATGGAGGGTCGAGTGCTTTATTGATTTTAACCGCTTTGGGTATCGTGTTTCGGGTGGACTATGAAACTCGACAGGCCAACAATCAAAAACAAACGGTTCCTAAAACTCAGTCTCCTAAGTCTTCTGAAGTTGAAAAACCTGAGGAGGCGACCACTGTATGAAATTGATGATTATGGCAGGCGGTACGGGTGGCCATGTTTTTCCAGGGATTGCCATTGCTGAAGCATGGCGAGCAGAGGGCGGGGAAGTCTGCTGGCTGGGAACCGAAGTAGGAATGGAACGCCCTTGGGTAGAAAAAGCAGAGATTCCTTTTTCAGCCATTCAAATTAAAGGGCTAAGAGGCAATGGTGCTTTAGGTTGGTTGGCAGCCCCCATCAATGTGCTGCGAGCGATGCGGCAAGCCAAGGCGGTGATGGAGCGGGAGCAGCCTGATTTGGTTTTGGGAATGGGTGGGTTTGTTTGTGGGCCAGGCGGGTTGGCAGCAAAGTTGAAAGGCCTGCCATTGGTGATTCATGAGCAGAATGCCATTCCTGGCTTGACGAATCGATTGTTAGCCAAGGTTGCTGACCAAGTCTTAACCGCTTTTCCGCAAGATAAAATTCAAAAGGTGATGATAGTTGGAAATCCTGTGCGAGCAGGATTAGAGTCAATCCCTGAAGTCCAGCCGCACCAGCCTAGGCACCTTTTGGTTTTGGGGGGCAGTCGTGGTGCCTTGGCATTGAATGAAACGGTACCGAAAGCCTTGGCACTGCTACCGCCAGAGTATCGTCCGATGGTGCGACATCAAACGGGGGAACGCACCTTTGAATCGGCACAAAAAGCTTATGCAGCAGTTCAGCAGCAGGGAGTGGATTTGCAGGCGGAAGTGGCTCCCTTTATTGAAGAGATGGAAGCAGCCTATGCTTGGGCGGATTTAGTGGTGAGTCGGGCAGGGGCTTTGACTGTGAGTGAACTGATGGCCGCAGCTCGTCCAGCTATTATGGTGCCTTTCCCCTTTGCGGTGGATGATCATCAGACAGCGAATGCTCAAATTTTAGCGGAGATGGGCGGCGGAGAAGTGATTCAGCAGTCGGCTCTCACGCCTGAAAAGCTAGCAGATGCCTTGATGCAGTGGCTAGAGGCAGACAGGCTGCAACAGGCCTCTCAACAGATCCGCACACAGGCACCCAAAGGGGCGACACAAAAGATTGTTCAAATTTTGCAAGAGAAGGTGAAAAAGAGATGAAGTTGTCGGGATTGGAAGGCAAGCGAGTATTGATTACAGGGGCTTCCAGTGGCATTGGTGCAGGCATGGCGAAAGTGTTGGCAGAGGCGGGATGTCGTTTGGTACTACATTTTAATCGCAATGCGTCGGGCATCGAGGAGACACTGAATACGGTTCAGGAAATGGGTGCGGAAGCGGAGGTGTTGCAATGTGATTTTGCCCAATTGGAGACAGTGCGTTCCTTCTTTGATGAAGCTTGGCAGACCTTTGAGGGGCTAGATGCACTGGTGAATAATGCAGGGATTGTCACCAAAAGTTTGGCGTTGAAAGATCCTGAAGGGGTGCAATTTAATGAGACCTTGGCGGTCAATTTACAAGCCCCTTATCTGCTCTCTACTGCCTTTGCACAATGCTGTATTGAAGCGAAACAGGGCGGAGCAATTGTGAACAATAGTAGTATTCACGCTCAAGCGACCTGTGAATGGTTTTCTGCCTATGCCGCCTCCAAAGCGGGCATGGATGCCATGACTAAAGCCCAAGCGGTGGAGTGGGGACCTTATGGGATTCGGGTGAATGTACTTGCACCAGGGGTGGTGCCTGTGGAACGCACCCAAGCGATTTTAAGCCAGCCTGCAATGGAGAAAAAATGGACACAAAATATGCCCATGGGTCGCTATGGCACTCCCGAAGAGATGGGCTACGCCACCGCCTACCTCCTCAGCGATGAAGCCGCTTGGATGACCGGCAGCGTGCTGACACTCGATGGCGGTCTGATTGCTAGAGGCAATTATCCTAGAAGAGATTAGGATAGGTATTTATTCCTTTGTTGGCTGTAGGGAAAGGATCAAGTGTATTTTTTGAAAAGTATAAAATAGTAAAAATAGTGAGTAAGAATAAGGAGAAGATGATGCAAAAATTAGGGCTGGTATTGGTGATTTGGATGATGATGAGTTTGGCTTGGGCAGGCGGTGAAGCGCAGGGGGCTTTAAAACCAATGCCTGAGCTGCAGGTGGAGGAGGATTATTTTCCAGGGGATCCGCCTGCTCACCATGTGGTCTATATGTTGGACAAAGCAGATACCGAGTATCAGACGCATATTTTGAATTCGGTGCAGGCGATGATCCAAATGTATGGCGGTAATGTGGAAATTGCGATTGTGTTTATTGGGCCAGGGATGAATCTATTGGCGAAAAAGCCGATTCGTAAGGTGGATCCTGAGATTGTGGCGAAGGTTGAAAGTTTAGCCAAAGACTATGGTGTGCGGATGATTGCGTGTGGCAATACGATGAAAACAGTCGGTTGGAGTCAAGCGGATATTAAGCCTTTTGCTGAATATTCATTAGTTGGTGCTTCTGCTTTAATGGTGTTGCAAGAGAAAGGCTTTGCTTATATTAGTTGGTAAGTGTGTGGGAGCAGGTTTGCTCCCACTGGGTGTTTAATGCTTAGTGATTGCTGATTCAGTGCGGCTTTTTGCCTGTTTATGCTGAATTGCAGCAGTGGACGGTAGGGCGGCTTCTGTTGGCTCGGATGTTGTTTCTGGCAGTCGCTCCTCCAGTGCCATAGGAAGCTCTAAATCCAAAGTGGGATTTTGCAGTCGGTTGAGCTGTTGAGCAAACTTCTGTAAAGACTTCATCACCTCGTGACTGAGTACTTGGTCAGATTGCTCGAAAATGGCGGTTTGCAAGGCATTGATCCATTTAAATTGTGCCTGTCGTACCTTTTCAATATGGGCGGCGAGGTCATGATTGCGTTGGGCATCATAGTAGTCTTCGGTGAGCGTTTTGATGTCCTCAATAATGGTTTCTGCAATCGAGATGGTATGGTGTTTACTCTGTTCGAGCTGCTCATCAAGAAAGTCCAAACAGGTTTCCATCTTAGTTGAGATAGGGTGTGTTTGATGATCCATAAGATTCCCCTTGTGTCTGTGAGCGATTTGCACGAGATGTCTACACTGTGACCAATCATGTAAAGCGCTCATCTGTTTTTATAATGTCAATAGTTTGACAGTTTTAATTGGTTTCATGAAGTTAATTTCAAGAAGTGTGCCAATGAAAGGGTGTGTATGGTGATAGCATTAAAATCGCAGCTGTCTAAGCCTGTGGTGATGGGGGTTGTAGGCTATTTTGAACGGGATTTTCAACAGCAGATAAGACAGGATGCGCTGCAAGCGATGTTGGAAAATTGGCAGGCATTGGGTTTAATGCAACGGGTCAACAGCTTGGCCGAATTTTTAGCCATGCAGGTTGAGGTATTGGCTTTGTCGGACTACGGTCAGGCACTTAAAAATCTCCAAAGCCTAGCCGAGCATTGTCGAAAATCCTATGGTGATATGGTGCAGTTTGTCTTTCCACAGATGGTGGTGCATTGGGGGTTGAATCAATCAGATTGGCGAGAAGTAAGTTTGCAAGCGTTAGTAGAGTTAACCGAGTTATACACTTCTGAGTTCGCCGTACGGCAGTTTATTGCGGCATATCCTGATGAAGCAATGCAGGCAACATTGGTTAAGTGGTGTGCTTCAGAGAGCCCGCATCATCGCCGTTTGGCATCGGAAAGCAGTCGTCCCCGTCTGCCGTGGGCGAAAGATTTGGCATTGACCAAGCACCAGCCCGAATGGAGTTTGCCAATTTTAGAGCGATTGAAGCAGGATACTCACCGTTATGTGCAGAAAAGCGTGGCGAATCATCTGCATGATCATTTAAAGTTTCAGCCTGAGTGGGCCTATGCAGTTTTAGAGAAATGGGTGGAGACACAATCAGTGTCCCCTTGGATTGTGCGGCATGCGTTAAGGAATGAAAAAGATAAAACACCTCAGGCAAAAAGGATATTAGAGAAATGCACATCATAGCGGATGAGACGGATTTCGTGGTGGTTGAAAAGCCCGCTGGAATGAACTTTCATTCGGAAGACGGAGAGGCAGGATTTGTCGTACAGGTTCAGCAGCAGTTACACAATCCCGAACTGCGACCTGTGCATCGATTGGATAAAATGACCTCGGGACTGGTGATTTTGGCAAAATCGGCAGAAGCGGCGGCGACATTTGAGAGATTGTTTCGTGAGCGGCAGATTGAGAAAACCTATGTCGCTTTAAGTGATCAGAAACCGAAGAAGAAGCAGGGGTGGGTCAAAGGCGATATGGAGCCGAGTCGTCGGGGCAGTTGGAAATTGCTGCGAACACAGCAGCATCCAGCGGTGACCTATTTTACTTCTGAATCAGTAAAGTCTGCGATTTGGGAGAAGGAGAGAGGGCAGCGGGCATTGCGACTCTTTTGGCTCTACCCAAAAACAGGTCGTACCCATCAGTTGCGGGTGATGATGAAGAGTTTGGGGAGTCCAATTTTGGGCGATGGGCGTTACGGTTCAGTGGAGGCGGTGCAGTTAGAAGACAGAGGTTATCTGCACGCTTACGCATTGAAATTTGATTGGCAGGGGGAGAGCAAACAGTTTGTCTCTCTGCCAAAAACAGGCAAGTGGTTTGAGGCATTATGGAAAAACGAGAA